>JAEUHJ010000121.1 GCA_016795375.1 Verrucomicrobiaceae bacterium | reverse complement strand
ACGCCCGCGCACGAGCTACCTCGCCCGCCTGCGCAATCCGAACCCGAAAATGCCCGGCGCGGAAAACATCGCCGTGTGGAGCAAAAACCAATTCTAATCCGGACACATGGACGCCTCCGCCACAGCCTCGAACACTCCGCGTATCCTCGACCGCGAGCCGCTGGTTCTGAACCACCGCTCCTATGCGTGGATCACGAACCGCATCTGCGGCATCGTCGAAAACAAGCAGCCCGCCCTCTGGTGGATCCTGTTTGTCCCCTCGGTGCTGCTGACCGGATTGATGGTGTTTTGCTTCACCTACCTCATCTCCACCGGTGTGGGCGTCTGGGGCCAGAAACAGCCGGTCGCCTGGGCGTGGGACATCACGAACTTCGTGTTCTGGATCGGCATCGGCCACGCGGGGACGCTGATCTCCGCGATTCTTTTCCTCACACGCCAGAAGTGGCGCACGTCGGTGAACCGTGCCGCCGAGGCCATGACGATCTTCGCCGTGATGTGCGCCGGCCTGTTCCCGGCCTTCCACGTCGGCCGTGTGTGGATGGTGTGGTTCCTCGCCCCGATTCCGAACGCGAACGCCATCTGGCAGAACTTCAAATCCCCGCTGCTGTGGGACGTGTTCGCAGTCTCGACCTACTTCAGCGTGTCACTTGTGTTCTGGTTCATCGGCCTCGTGCCTGACCTCGCCACCCTGCGCGACCGCTGCCGCCCCGGCCTGAAAAAATTCTTCTACGGCCTCTTCTCCCTGGGCTGGCGCGGCGGCAACCGCCATTGGAGCCATTACGAGACGGCCTACATGCTGCTGGCCGCGCTTTCGACGCCGCTGGTGCTCTCCGTGCACTCCGTCGTGTCTTTCGACTTCGCCACCTCCGTCGTTCCCGGCTGGCACACCACCATCTTCCCGCCCTACTTCGTCGCCGGCGCCATCTTCGGCGGCTTCGCGATGGTGCTGACGCTGATGATCCCCTGCCGCCGCATCTACGGCCTGGACGACCTCATCACGCCGAAGCACATCGACAACATGGCGAAGATCATCCTGCTGACGGGCACGATCGTCGGTTACGCCTACTGCATGGAGTTATTCGTGGCCTACTACTCGGCCAATCCGTATGAAGCCGCCGCCTTCACGCTGCGCGGACTCACCGGTCCCTCCACCTGGGCGTACTACTTCATGTTCAGCTTCAACGTGTTCGCGCCGCAGCTCTTCTGGTACCGCCCCTTCCGCCACAACATGTGGGTCGTCATGTTCGTCTGCATGTGTGTGAACGCCGGCATGTGGTTCGAGCGCTACGTCATCATCGCCACCACGCTGGAGCGCCACATGGTGCCCGGTTCATGGGGCGTCTATGAGGCCACCTGGGTCGATAAATACACCTTCCTCGGCACCTTCGGCTTCTTCATGATGCTCTTCCTGCTCTTCCTGCGCTTCCTGCCCGTCATCGCCATCGGCGAGGTGAAGGGCGTCCTGCCGCAGTCGAACCCGCACCGCGACGAGCATGGCGAGAAGGGCGTTCAGGAAGAGGATGTCATGGACTACGCCGACCGCCACGTCGCCAAGCCCGCCGCCGCCTGAGCGGAATTCAAACCACCAGTTCAAATTTCATACTCAACATCGTGAGCACCACCCTCAAACGAGTCCACGGCTACCTCGCTGAATTCGACAGCGTGAAGGATCTGTACCATGCCGCCGAGCAGGTGCGTGAAGCTGGCTACCAGCGCTGGGACGTGCATTCCCCCTTCCCCATCCACGGCATGGACGAGGCGATGGGAAATTCGCGCTCGAAGCTGCCCTACCTCGTTTTCTGCGGCGGCCTTGCCGGCATCACCGTCGCCTTCGTCCTGCAAACCGTCACGCAGACGAATTTCTGGAGTCACATCGGCCTCGGTTTCCTGGAGAAGATCACCGAGACCTACCCCACCATCGTCCAGGCCAAGCCGACGGACATCTGGACGATCCCCGCGTTCTTCCCGGTGATGTTCGAACTGACGATTCTTTTCAGCGCGTTCACCACGCTCTTCGGCCTGCTGGCCCTCATCGGCCTGCCGCGCTGGAACCACCCGCTTTTCGCCTCCAAGAACTTTCCGAAATTTTCCGACGACGGCTTCTTTGTCTGCATCGAGGCCCGTGATCCCAAGTTCTCCCAGGAGGGCACGAAGTCCCTGCTCGAAAAAGCCGGCGGCAAAAACATCGAGCTCGTGGAGGACGAAATCTAAGCCGCGCGAATCATGAAGTACTTCTTCCTCAGTTTCCTTTTCATCGGCGCGATCATCGTGAGCGCGTTCGGCACCCGTGGCAGCAAGTCCGAGCAGCCTCCGCTGGAAATTTTCCCGGACATGGACCACCAGGCCAAGGTCAAGTATCAGGCCGCGAGTGAATTCTTCGCCGATGGCCGCGGTGCGCGTCTCCCGGTGAAAAACACCGTGCCGATGGGTTTTGACATTCCTGCCAAGGCCGCCGCCGCCGGGGCGAGTCCCGCCCCTTTTGCCTTCACCAACGGCCTCGACTACTACAACACCGGCAAGATGGGGGATTTCTACGGCGACGGTCTCCCGGCCGAGATCACGGGTGATCCGCAAGTATTCAACGCCGACTTTCTCAAGCGCGGGGAGCAGCGTTACAACATCAACTGCGCGATCTGCCACGGCACCTCCGGCAACGGCAAGGGCGTGACCTCCAAATACGGCATCCTCACTGCGTTCAATTTCATGCAGGCCGGCGCGCTCGATCCCGCCAATGCCGCCGCCTACCGCGCGGACGGGGCCATTTTTGATGTCATCACCCACGGCAAGGGCCTGATGGGCGGCTACGGCGGCAACATCACCGTGCGCGACCGCTGGGCCATCGTGGCCTACATCCGCGCCCTGCAAACCGCCGCCAAAGAGGCCGGCGTCACCCTCCAGTAACGGCACGATCACGCGAATCACGGCATGAGTC
>JAEUHJ010000167.1 GCA_016795375.1 Verrucomicrobiaceae bacterium | reverse complement strand
GATCTGCTCGACTGCGCCGGCTTGGAGCGGCTCATCGAGCATCTCATCAGCGGCGGCGTCAGCGGACTCTTCGTTCTCGGCACCACCGGTGAAGGACCCAGCCTCAGCTACCGCCTGCGGCGTGAATTGATCGGGCGAGCCTGCCAACTGGCCGCCGGACGCGTGCCCGTGCTCGTGGGCATCACGGACACATCGTTCACCGAGAGCGTGAACCTCGCCAAATTCTCCGCCGATGCCGGAGCCACCCATGTGGTGCTCGCGCCGCCGTATTATTTCCCCGCCGCGCCTCCGGAGATGCTCGAATACGTGCAGGACCTCGTCACCGAGATGCCGCTGCCGTTGTTTCTCTACAACATGCCCGGTTTGACGAAGGTGAGCTTCGAGCTCGACCTCGTGCGCCGCGCACTCGACATGCCCGGCGTCTGCGGCGTCAAAGACAGCTCGTGTGACATGATCTACTTCCACCGCCTCATCGAGATCGCGAAACAACGCGCCGACTGGAGTGTGCTCGTCGGTCCCGAGGAGCTCACCGCCGAGGCCGTGCTGCTCGGCGGCCACGGCGGCATCACTGGCGGAGCCAATCTGCATCCGAAACTCTACGTCGAGATGTATCAGGCCGCCGCCGCGCAGGACCTCCAGCGCACGCGCGAGCTTCATGCGCAGGTGATGAAGCTCGCCGGAGCGATCTACACCGTCGGCAAGCACAAGAGCGCCATCATCAAAGGCATCAAATGCGGTCTTTCGCTGCTCGGCATCTGCGAAGACCACATGGCCGAGCCTTTCCACCGCTTCCGTGATGCGGAAAGGCAGATGATCCGCGAAAGACTCGTCACGCTCGGCCTGCTCAGATAAGAACAACCACGGAATACGCGGAACACACGGAAAGGTTTTGCTGCTTCATTTTTTCCGTGTGTTCTGTGTATTCCGTGGTCAACCCATCCTTCCAATGACTCCCAAGCTCATCTACCCGGACGAAAGCTTCGCCATTCGTGGCGCTCTCTTTGAAGTCTATAGGAACAAAGGGGCTGGCTTCTTGGAGCCTGTTTATCAGGAATGCCTCGAAATTGAGCTACGACTGGCTGGGGTTCCCGCCATTGCCCAACCCCGGCTTCAGCTCGATTACAAAGGCACCCAGCTCAGAAGCGAATACATCCCGGACTTTGTCTGCTACGACAAGATCATCATCGAAATCAAAGCGGTGAAGGAACTGACGGACGCTCATCGAGCGCAGGCTCAGAACTACCTCAAGGCCACCGGCTTCAAACTCGCCTTCCTCGTCAACTTCGGCCACCACCCGCTCATCGAGATCGAGCGGATCGTGCTTTGAAAACCAACCACGGAATACACTGAATACACGGAACCCAAACCAAACGCCCATGTAACCCCCATGAAACTCCATCATCTCATCCTTCCGTGTATTCTGTGTATTCCGTGGTTATCCCCTGCCGCCGATCCCGCCATTTTGAAAACCGAATACATCTACGACACCGGCCCGTATCCGCAGATTCATGCCACCACGATCGTCGAGACGCCCTCGGGGCTGGTCACCGCGTGGTTTGGCGGCACGGCGGAGAAAAATCCCGACGTGTGCATCTGGGTGTCGCGTCAGCTTCCCGATGGCAAATGGACCGAAGGCGTCGAAACGGCGAACGGCGTGCAAGCCGATGGCACGAGGCATCCCACCTGGAACCCCGTGCTGTTTCAGCCGAGAGTGGCCGATTCTCTCCGAGAATCGAAGCCAGGCTCCAGTTTCGGAGAAACTGGGCCACTCATGCTCTTCTACAAAGTCGGCCCGTCACCGAGCACCTGGTGGGGCGAGCTCAAAACGAGCACCGATGGCGGCAAGACATGGTCGGCGGCGCAAAAGCTGCCGAAAGGCATCTTCGGCCCGATCAAGAACAAGCCCGTGCAGCTCGCCAATGGCGACATTTTGTGCCCGACGAGCAACGAGACGGATACCAAGCCGAGCGCATGGGCCATCTACTTCGAGCGCACGTCTGATCTCGGCAAAACATGGACGCGCACCGAGCTGCTGCACGACGGTTTGAAGATCGGCGCCATCCAGCCGAGCATTCTCTTCCTCGGCGGTGACAAACTCCAAGCCGTGGGCCGCACGAAGCAGAGCAAAGTTTTCCAAATCACCTCCGAAGACGCGGGCAAGACTTGGGGTGAGATTTCACTCACCGAACTCCCGAATCCCAACTCCGGCACCGATGCCGTGACGCTCGCCGACGGCCGCCATCTGCTCATCTACAATCACACCGCCCGCGGTCGCAGCCCGCTGAATCTCGCCGTGAGCAAGGACGGCAAAATCTGGGAAGCCGCGCTCATCTTCGAAGACGAACCGAAGAAGGAGTTCAGCTATCCCGCGATCATTCAGACCAAGGACGGCCTCGTCCACATCACCTACACCTGGCAGCGCAAGAAAGTGAAGCACGTCGTCGTCGATCCGGCGAAACTCACGACGAACCCCATCGTGAACAGCCAGTGGCCGCGGTGACATCCGAACGGCGGGCTGATCTACGACAAATCCGACGCGAGCACTGAATTGGCGGCGCGAAGGGCGAGCTCCTTGGCCTGGGAGACCACGCGCACAGGGGTGTTGTCGAACAGATAAGCATGACAGCTCGGGCAAGTGACCGCACGCGTCACCACGATGGAACCGCAGCCCTCACAGACTTTGTACTGCTCGGGATGGGTGGCGATCTTCTCCGCCTGCTTCAGACGTGAGTCCGGTGTGTGCTCGTGCGCGCTCATGAGACGGCACATGCTATACGATGACCGCCACGTCACGCAACTGCGGGGATGCAGAACTTGCGCTGAAAATTGCGCTTGTTGCGTCCATGTCAGCCCGAACGCCTCTCAACCGAGTCCTTCGACGCCCCAGCCATCGCGGTACTTGCGGGCGAGCTGCGCATTGAGCTCGGGCTTGTTCGTGACTTTGCCCGCCGCGGCATCCCACTCGATCCAGCCGCCCGGATTGCGCTCGGAGAGCACGCCGAGCAGGACGGCCTCCGTCACGAGACAGCCGTAGGTCGGCAGGTCGGCGGCGGCCTTCCCGCCTTTCATGCAGGCATCGACCCAGTCGGTGTAATGGTTCGCGATGCGGTTCTTCGGGTAAGCGAAGCCGGTGAACTTCTCCTCCGGCACCAGCCACGGGCGCTGCTGGTGCGGTTTGAAGATGCCGCCGTTCTCGCCGATGAAGAAGATGCCGCTGGGCGTGTCCTTGGTGAGCACGGAGGGTTTGATGACGCGTTTGTCAGGCTCGTGGCCGCCGTCCGTCCATGTCATCTTGATCGTGTCGCCCGCAGTGAGCGGCGTGCCGGGGAATTCGAGCTCCAGATGACGCCTCTGCGCATACAGGCCGCCCTTTGACCCCTCGTCGAGGCAGCGCACGCGTTTCGGAGCCTGAAGCCCGAGGCAGGCGAAGACCACATCGAAATAATGGCAGCCCATGTCCCCCATCATGCCGACGCCGAAATCCGTCCACGCGCGCCACATGGCCGGGTGATACGCGCCTTCGAGGAAGGGCACCTCGTCGGCGACACCGAGCCAGAGATTCCAGTCGAGGTTCGCCGGCACCGGATCGGCCTGTGGTTTGCGCTGCGTGACCTTCGGCCACCAGACTGACTTCTTGTTCTCCCAGCAGATGACCTCCTTCACCTTGCCGATGGCGCCGCTCCTGATCAGATCGACCGCGAGCAGGGTCTCGACGCTCGAATGGCCCTGCGTGCCCATCTGCGTCGTCACGCCGGCCTTCGCGGCCTCCACGCCGAGGACGCGCGCCTCGTGGATGTGATGCGTGAGCGGCTTCTGCAAATAAACGTGCTTCTTCGCCCGCAGGGCCACCACCGCCTGCGCCGCGTGCATGTGGTCCGGCGAGCCGATGGTGACCGCGTCCACCGTGTCCCCCAGCTTCGCGATCATCTCGCGGTAGTCGCGGAATGTCGCCGCCTCCGCCAGCCGCTCCTTCGCCGCCGGATCGCGCAGCTCCTTGCGCCGCGAGGACATTCCTTTCGTGGCGAGCTCCAGCGTCTTCGCATCCACATCACACATGCCAACGACGCGCACCTGCGGGTGCCGCAGCACGCTCATCATCGTGTTCCCGCCCATCCCGCCCACGCCGATGGAGGCGACCTGGAACATCGAGTTCGGCGATTTCGCGCTCAGGATGGCGGGCGCGGAGGCATAAGCGGCGGATTGTTTGAGGAAGATGCGGCGGTTCATGACGTGGAAGTGAACGTGGATGCCAACGCCCGTCTCTCCTGCAAGCGCGGACGTGCCGCGAATTTCTCAACGGCACGCCTCGGCGTAAGCCCCGTACAACTGCTCCACGCTGCGCCCCCAGTTCAACTCATGCGTCAGACGCGCATGGCCGGCGGCGCCGAGTTGCCGGCGGCGTGGCTCGTCATCGAGCAGCGCGAGGATGGCGTCTCCGAGCTGCTCGGCGCTGTTCTCCATGACGTAAACGGCACTGTCGCCGGCGGAGTAGCGGCCCTCGACGGTGCCGAACATGACCATGGGTTTCGCGAAGGCCATGTATTCGAGCACCTTGTTCATGGTGCAGTGGTCGTTGTAGGCGTTGATGGGGTCGCAGGCGACGCCGAGGTCGATGCTGCGCAGCGCGCGGCACAAAAACTCGTCGCTGACACGCCCGGGCATGCTGATGTGGTCCTGGAGGCCGAGCTGGTCGCGCAAGGCGAGCAGCTCGGCGTGCTCGGGGCCGGAACCCATGAGGAGGAACTGCACGTCGTCACGTTTCCGCGTTTGGACGATGTGACCGGCGGCGCGGACGAGGTAATCGACGCCGTCGGCGTTTCCCATGACACCGATGTAGCCGACGAGGTGTTTTTTTCCGGCGCGGAGCGCCGCGTCGGGCTCCACGGCGGTGTTCATGCGGTTTGGAGCAGTGCGGACGACGAAAGCGCGGTCGTCACGAAGTTTGCCGCGCTTTTTGACGGCACGAAGCACGCTCTGATTGGTGGCGATGACGACATCCGCGAGCGCGAGGGTGCAGCGCTCGGCGAAACGAACAGCCCAATACATGAGGTCGCGCCTGCCGAACTTCGCCTCGAACATCTCCGGCCAGAGGTCATGCACGTCGAAGATGACCTTCACGCCGCAGAGGAGTTTGAAGGGCAGCGCGACGAGGAAGAGCAGGTCAGGCGGGTTGCAGAGGTGGATGACATCGAAGCCGCCGCGTTTCCACGCTTTGACCGCGCACCAGAACTCGCCCCACAACGCGGAGGTGTATTCGGAGATGAAGCCGGTGAGGGATTTGGCCTCGCCGCTGATCCAGTGGCGGTAGATCTGGATTCCTTCGAGTCTTTCCTCCGCCTGCGTGTAACCGCGCATCTGGGGGCAGATGACGGTGACCTCGTGTCCGGCGTCACGCAGCGCGCATGCCTCCTGCCAGACGCGTCTGTCGAAGGGAACGGGCAGGTTTTCGACGAGGATGAGGACGCGCATGGCGGGGAATCATGAGCCGCCGGCGGCCTTGGCGCGTTCCTCCTTGGAAAGCCAGGTGTCTTTGACCGGTAGTCCGTCGGTGGTGATTTTGCGCATTTCAGGATCGGGCTTGCCGCCGCCGAAGAAGTCGCCGGTGTCCTTGAGGGTGACGAAGATGATGAAGCCGAACAGCATGAGGGCGCAGGCGGTCTGCACGTATTCGAGGATGCGGCCCTGCGGCGGTTTGCGGCGGATGGCCTCGGCGACGGCCATGGTGATGTGGCCGCCGTCGAGCACGGGGAAGGGCATCATGTTGAGAATGGCGAGGTTGATGTTGAACACGACGCTGAACCAGAGCACGAGCTGCCAGCCATCAGGATGCTGGAAGAGCTTGTAGTAAAGACGTCCGACACCGACGGGGCCGCTCATGTGCGCGGGACTGAGGTCGGACTTCGGCGAAAGGAGCTTCGTGACGAGATTGCCCATGTGCCGCACGGCGTCGCCGATCTGCTCCCAGGGGGAGGGGTAGCTTTCGATGAGGCGGCCGTCGTTGTCCCACTGGATGCCGATCATGAGCACGGGCTTGATGCGGTTCGTTTTGTAGGGGAAACGGGGCAGGAGCTTGAGCTGGAGAGGTTTATCTTCCCGCAGGATGTGCAGCGTGATCTCCTTCTGCGGATTTTTTTCGATGTGCTCGGCGAGGTCGCCGATGCTGCGCAGCGGGGTGTCGTCGGCCTTGAACACGAAATCGTTGGTCTTCACGCCGGCCTCGTCCGCCGGGGTGTTTTTGAAGACGCGTGCCACCATCGGCGTCATCTGGCCTTCAAGTCCGACCATGCGGAGGTCGGGGCGCTTGAAGATCGAGCGCCACCAGGACACGGGAACAGGTTTTTCGTCCGATTTGGGCCAGGCTTTGGGATCGACGTTGAATTTCAACACGCCGGGCTGGCCGGGGCGCTCGATCTCGAAGGGGATGGTGTCGCCCTCGCTGGCGACGACGTTCCAGCGCACGCTGTCCACGAGCCCTTCGAAACGCTTCACCGGCTGGCCGTCCACGCGGAGGATTTTGTCTCCTGGCAGGATGCCGACGACCGCTGCCGGGCCGTCCTTGGCGACGAGGCCGACGATGGTGGTGGTGTGCGCCTCGCTCTGCGGCTTGCCGACCATCCACACGGCGACGGCGAAGGCGCAGGCGAGCAGGAAGCTGAAGAGCGGCCCGGCGAAGGCGACGATGGCCTTGTCCAGCGGGGTGATGGGCGGCAGCGGCTGGTGATTCGTCTCGCCTTCGAGTCCGCCCATCGGCGCCATCTGCGGCAGGGCCACGAAGCCGCCCGCCGGGATGCTGCCGAGGCCGTATTCGACGCCGTTGATGGTCTTTTTCCAGAGCGGCCTGCCGAACCAGATGTAAAACTTGTCAACCTTCAGGCCACGCCACCGCGCGGCGAGGAAGTGCCCCCATTCATGCACGAGAATCATGAGGTTGAAGACCACGATCACCTCCAGGACGAGAATGATGAAGCGCAGGATCTCACCGAAGGTGCCGAGAGAGGAAAGCCAGGACATTGGAGGTAACGGAAGGCTGCGGAGCACGGGCGGGATTGCCGCGCGCGCCACAAGACAAGCCTGAAAAGCTAACATCCTGTCATGTCCGGCGCAAATGATGCGGGGAAGTTTGTGCCAGGAGCGGCTGCTATGCCCGCATCCTCCTGATTGGATTTTTTTTGCCTAACCGCCTTCTCAAACGTATCCAAGCCCTCCCCCGATGAAAGTGACCCGCCTCGCCATCTGCCTTTTTGCGCCCTGGATGCTGATGTCCTGCAAGTCCGTCAAAAGCGTGGTGGCCGCCGTGGATGTGAAGCCCACGGGTTTCCTGCCGCATGGAGGCCAGCTCAAGGAGAACCGCCACCGCTCCCCCTTCATCGGCAACTGGTGGAATCCTGACAAAAAAGTCCGGCTGGCGGCGGAACAGGTGAAGTCCATCTACATCGCGCCGGTCACGGACGAGTTTCTGCGCCCGATGCACCAGAAGGTTGCGAAGATGGAGTTCAGCGACAAGCGGCGGAACAAGAAAATGGACGGCCTGCTGGCCTACACGCGGGAGAAATTCATCCGGGCTTTCAAGTCGGACAAAAAAGCCCGCTACACGGTGGTGGACGCGCCGGCGAAGGACGCCATGACGCTGAAGCTGTCCCTCATCGAGTGGGAGCCGAACACCTACACAGGGCTGCTTTTGCGCGAGGCGGTGGATCTCGTCACCCTGCCGATGGTGGGCAGCGTCCTGGGCAAGCCGGCGCGCGGCAGCATCGCCATCGAAGGCATGCTCATCGAGCCGAGGACAGGCAAGTCACTGTTCGAGTTTGCCGACAAGGAGGAGGCCAAGTCACTGCTGTTGTTTTTCCCGCAGGAGCTCTTCCCTTCGGGTCAGGCCAAGTATGCGATCCGGGAATGGGCGCGCCAGTTCAAGAAGCTCATGAGCACGCCGGACGATGTGAAGGTGAGGGACAGCATGCCCTTCCAGATCATCGCTTTCTGAGCAGGGAGTGACCGCCTGGAGGTCGTCGCTCATAATAATCACAGCCACTCGACACAAGCGGAATTATTTCCGCCCGGCTGAATGATTCGTCGTTGCCAGGGTCGGATGCTTTGTGCGCTACTAACCCACGCATCACCTCCCCTGTCATGAAAACGCATTCTTTCACTCATGTCATGATCCTGATCGTCGGCGCCGCCATGCTGCTGACATCCTGCGAGTACCCTTACTACTACAACAACGGTTACTACGGCGCCGGGATGAACCCGCGCTCCGGCACGGTCTATGGCGCGCTGGCCGGCGCGGGCCTCGGTGCCATCATCGGCAATCAGAGCCGTCGCCCGCTCGAAGGGGCGCTCATTGGCGGCGTGCTCGGCGGCATGGCTGGGAACGCCCTCAGCGGGAACCGCTACTACACGGTGCGCAGCAATCCGGTGTACGGCCGTCCCTACTACTCCAGGTCACATTATTATGGACGGCCTTATTACTCGACCAGCCGCTACTACTGCCCGCCCTACCGCTACAGCCCGTTTTACTCGAGCTACAATTATCGCCCGTGGGGCGGTTATTACGGCCGCAGCTTTCCTTACAGCGGTTGGGGCACGACAGGACTTGGCTTCGGAACAGGCTGGTTCTGAAACAGCGCTGGCAGCAGGATCCACAAACCCGCGTCACTTACGGCGCGGGTTTTTTTGTGCTCAATGAAGTTCAAAAATGCCCTCGATCTCCACGGCGATGTTTCCCGGCAGCGAGCCCATGCCCACCGCGCTGCGCGCGCCAATGCCGTTCTCCTCCCCCCACACCTGACCGAACAACTCGGAACAGCCATTGATGACTTTCGGATGATCGGGGAAATCCGGCGTGCAGTTCACCATGCCCAGCAGCTTCACCACGCGCTTCACGCGATCCAGGCTGCCGAGCTCGCTCCTCAGGGTGGCGAGCAAAGCCAGCCCAGTCTGCCGGGCCGCCGCCTTCCCGGCGTTCAAATCGAGATCCTGGCCGACACGACCGCAGATGTAGTCATCCGGGCCGCGATACGGGCCGTGACCGGAGACGTAGGCGATGTTGCCGACGATCACGACCGGCTTGTAAACCCCGCCGCGCGGCGGCGCTGGTGGAAGGGCGAGTCCGAGGGCGGTGATTTGTTGTTCAGCGTTCATGGTGTGCGGAGGAAAATCAGGCGTCGTTGAAAAGCTGCCGGTTCTTCCAGAAATAGCTGAAACCGGAGACCAGCGTCAGCAGCGTGGTGAAATAAACGATGCTGTCCGCCACCCACCCAGGTGTCGCGGCATAAAACGGCCGCGTGAAACCAAACAACGCCTCGCCGGATGCCTGCTTCACGAGAAACCAGCTCACCGTGATGATCTGCCAGAGCATCTTGTGTTTCCCCAGCTTCTCCGCCACCAGGATGGCCCCCTGCCCCGCCGCGATGAGGCGGATGCCCGTCACAAAAAACTCCCGCGCCAGCATCACCACCACCACCCAGGCCGGCAGATCCCCGCGCTCCACCAGCACGATGAAGGCCGCCGCGATGAGGATCTTGTCCGCCAGCGGGTCGAAGAGCTTGCCGAAGTTCGTCACGATGCCCCTCGCCCGCGCGATCCGCCCGTCGAAATAATCCGTGGCCGACGCCACGCCGAACACCAACGCCGCGACCGAGATGTGATGCGGCAGCGGCAGATAAAAACACGCGACAAACACCGCCGTCAGCACAAGACGGGCGACAGTGAGCTGGTTCGGCAGGTTCATGCGGCGGAAAATGGCGTCCTCTGTCTAGCGACGGAATCCCCCCGCTGTCAATGGCGGGCCTGCGACGAATCATCTCAGCGCGGTCTCATATTCGCGCAAGTCTGACCAGGCACATCTGCCTCCGTCCGCGCTCTCCACCTGATAACCATGGCCAAAAATCACGAGTTTGGCGGCCGGTCGGCCGGGCTGACACCCGCGCTTACACCTGCAAACAGGAATAAATTCCAGTTTAAGGCGGTTGATTGCTGGATCATTGATGAGCCGGATGCCGCCCGGAATGAGTTCCACCTGAACGCGATGAGACCCCGCCGCGAAATTTGCCTTTGAATCCCATGAAACGCCTCGCCCACGCCACGCTGTTGTCTTTCGCCTCCCTTGTGTCCGCCGCCACTCCGGAAACCGCCGCGCGGGCGGTGAACGCCCTCGGACTCGATCTGCACCGGCAGATGCCAAAGACTGGAAACGTGTGTCTCTCGCCATACTCGATCCAGTCGGCGCTGGGAATGACCTATCTTGGGGCCAGTGGAGCGACACAGAAGGAAATGGCGCGGGTGCTGCATTTCCCGAAGGACAAGGAGGCGCTCGGAGAGTCATTCGCGGCTTTGAATGCCGCGCTGGCGGAGGCACAGGAGAACTCGGCGAAGCAGGTGGCGCAGTCGAAGAAGCATGGCGGTCCTTCCGAGCCGTTGAAGCTGCATGTGGCAAACCGGATCTTCGGGCAGGAGGGCCATGAATTCCGCCAGCCTTTCCTCTCGGGGGTGAAGGACCATTTTGGAGCGCCGATGGAGCTCATGAACTTCATCAAGAACCACGACAAAGCACGGCGCGGGATCAACGGCTGGGTGGAAAAGCAGACGCAGAAGCGGATCGCCGGCTTGATCCCTCAAGGCGCTCTCAGCGCCGACACGCGGCTGGTTTTGGCGAACGCGCTGTATTTCAAAGCGGCGTGGGCGGCGGGGTTTTCCGCAGACGCGACGACTGCGAAGCCGTTTCATGTGAGTGGGGCCAGATCGACCGTCGAGGTGTCCACGATGAGCCGGGAGATGCGGATGCGGCATCTGCATGGCCGTGGTTTCCAGGCGGTGACACTGCCGTATGCCGGCCACGACCTGCATTTTCTGCTCATTGTGCCGGACGAGATCAACGGCGTGGCCGGGGTGGAGGGGAAGCTCACGCCGGAAACCCTGCTTGCCTGCGCGAAGGCTGAATATCGCGAGGTGATCCTGCATCTGCCGAAATTCAAAATCACGCCGCCGACGGTGCCGCTGGGCGCGGTGCTGCAAAAAATGGGCATGACAACCGCCTTCGACAAACCACACGGCAGCGCCGATTTCGACGCGATGGCCCCGAAGAAACCTGACGACTACCTGTGCATCAGCGAGGTCTTCCACAAGACCTTCCTCGAACTCGACGAGAAAGGCACCGAGGCCGCGGCGGCGACAGCGGTGGCGACAGTGGTGGCGATGGCGCTGGCGCCGCCGCCGCCCAAGCCCGTCGAACTCAAGGCCGACCGGCCGTTTCTTTTTGCCATCCAGCACGCGAAGAGCGGCGCATGCTTGTTTTTGGGACGTGTGAGCGATCCAAGGTGATCACTTTGCTTTCTTGAGCCATCTGGCTTCACGCGATGTCAGGATCGATCTGGATCACATGCTGCGGTGATCACTTTGCTTTCTTGAGCCATCTGGCTTCACGAGGCAGGCGGCCTTCGATGGGCCCGCCATCTCACATCCCCAACGCCTTGCTCTTCTCCGCCGCTGAACGCACGGCCTGGATGAGCGCGTTGCGCAGGCCGTGCTGCTCGAGTTTTTCGAGGCCTGCGATGGTCGTGCCGCCGGGGCTTGTCACCTCATCACGCAAAGCGGCCGGATGCTTGCCGGTCGTGAGCACCATTTCAGCGGCTCCGGCGACGGTCTGTGCCGCCAGTCTCAGCGCCGTGGCGCGCGGCAGGCCCATGAGCACGCCGCCATCAGCCAGCGCCTCGATCACCGTGTAAATGTAGGCCGGGCCGCTGCCAGAGAGGCCGGTGACGGCATCGAGCAATTTTTCCGGCACCTCGTCCGCCGTGCCGACCGCGCCGAGGATTTTCGTGACGAGCGCGGCGTCCTTCGCAGTGGCCTTGCCGCCGCGTGCGAACGCCGCCGCGCCGATGCCGACGAGCGCCGGTGTGTTCGGCATGCTGCGGATCACGCGCTGACGCGCGCCCAGCCACAGTTCCAGATGAGCCAGATTCACGCCTGCGGCGATGCTGAGGTAAAGCCGTGTGCCTTTCACCGCGGCGAGCGTTTCGCACAGCGTCTTCATGTCCCCCGGCTTCACGGCGAGGATGACCACGTCCGACGCGGCGGCCACCTCCGCAGGCGTGCCGGTGATGGTTTTGCAGGCGAGGCACTTGCGCAGGCCGTTCACCGCCTCAGGCACCACGTCGCTGAGCGCCACGTTCAGGCTGTTTTTGCCGAGCGCCTGCTCCACGCCACGCAGCAGCGCGCCGCCCATTTTTCCACAGCCGATGAGTCCGAGTTTCAACATGCCGCGACTGTGCGACGGATGGGACAATGCGCAAGCACGTCAATCTTTCCTTGCGCAGAACAGGCTCCCTTTGTCATGCTGCGTGAAATCATGTCCGAACAGTTTCACCCCGAGAAACTCCTCGCCGGCGGGCCGGCGGCGAAAGTCTATCGTGGCGTGGAGACGGCCACCGGCCGCAAGGTGCTGCTCAAAGCGCTGCTGCATGAGCATGAGTCGCCGCACGCGCTGGATCGCGAGAAACTGCAGCTCCTCGTCCCCGCTTTGATGCAGATCCGCCATCCGCAGATCGCCGGCCTCATCACGCTGGTGCCCACGGAGGACGAATTCGCGCTGATTTATGATTTCATGCCCGGCATGAACGTCCGCGCCTTCGCGGCGGAGCGCCAGCCGTCCGCCGCCGACATGCGCGCCCTCGCTTTGCAACTGATGCACGCCTTGCTCGTCGGCGAGCAGCTCCGTCAGCCGCATGGCGATCCGAAGCCGGGCAATCTCATCATCACCGATCATCCCGGCGGCGGTTTGTTCATCCAGATGCAGGACTGGGCGCTTTCCCTCGCACGCACGGTTCATCCGCCCGAGACGCTGTGGTTCCGCGCGCCGGAGTTGCATGCCGGCGGCATGCCGACGAGCCAGAGCGATCTTTTCACCGTCGCGGGAAGTCTTTTCTGCCTCGCCACGAACTCCGCGCCAGCCCAAGGCGATGACCCCGCTGATCTCACGCGCCAGTGGCAGGCGTTCGACACCGGCAATTCGCTGCGTCATATGCGCCCGGATCTCGACCAGCCTCTGGTGGACTGGCTCGCCTGGCTGCTGCGGCCTGATCCGGCGTTGCGCCCGCACTCTGTCGCGCAAGCCTTGGAAATGCTGATGCCCATGATGCACACCGGCTTCATCCCGATGCCGGTGCAGCCGCCGCAGATGGCCCCGGGCACGCAGACCTCGCGGCTGACATCCACATTGCATCCCAATGCGCCGCGGCCGAAGCCTGTCACACCCAAATCCGCGCCAGAAACGACGAAAAGCAAAAACGACCGGCCTGCGAAACCGCTGCCTGCAAAATCATCATCCGGCGGCCGCACCGCCATCGCGGTGGCATTGAATCTCACCGCGCTTGTTCTTGTGGGGTTCTTTGCCTGGCCGTTTGTCCGTGAAGGCTTGGCCGGATGGAGCATCAGCACGGGCGATGGCAAAGGCGCCCCGCAGGCGGCGGCGGCCGCCCTGCCGGTCATCAAAGGCCGTTATGTGCGCGTCGAAATTCCCGGCAAGGCCACGCTCAATCTCGCCGAGATCCAGGTCTTCAGCGGCGATGTCAACATCGCCCTCCAGGGGAACGCCATGCAGAGCAGCACCGCCTGGGGCGGCAAGCCGGAGCTGGCCATCGATGGCAACACGAATGGCGACTTCAGCAAGGTGAAAAGCTCCATGCACACCGATGACAAAAAGAGCAACCCCTGGTGGCAGGTCGATCTCGGCCACATGGCCGCGCTCCAATCCATCATCCTCTGGAACCGCACCGACAAGAACTACGGCGAACGCACCCAGAACCTCACCGTGAAAGTGCTCGACGCGCAGCAGAAGGTCGTGTGGGAGAAAAAAAGCCTGCCCAAGCCCGATCCGCGCCTCAAAATCGTCGTGGGAAGCTGATCTCCGCCGCAGCATTCTCCATGCGCCAGGCGGCGATTTCTCATGCCCGTCCGACGTTATGAACCAGCGATGCTGAAACGCCTCCCAGCCCTCCTTCTGCTTCTGCCGGCCACACACGCCCGTGCCAGCGTTGATTTCATCAAGGACATCCAGCCTGTCTTCAGCGCGCATTGCTACCAGTGCCACGGCCCGAACAAGCAGGAGGCCGCGTTCCGGCTCGACAACAAATCCACCGCGCTCAAAGGCGGCGACTTCGGCGTCGCCATCATCCCCGGCAAGGCGGACGACAGCCGCCTGATGCACGCCGTGCTCGGCACGAATCCGAAAATGCGCATGCCGCGCAAAGGCGATCCTCTCACGACGGACGAGATCACCAAGCTCAAGACATGGATCGACGCCGGAGCCGTGTGGCCCGAGAGCGCCAGCGTGAACATCGACAAAAAAACCGATCACTGGGCCTTCAAGCCGCCGGAGAAGCCGAAGGTGCCCGCGAATGCGAAACATCCCATCGATGCGTTCATCCGCGCCCGTCTTGAAAAAGAAGGGCTTCCACCTTCACCCCACGCGCCGGCAGAAACTCTTCTGCGCCGCCTCTCGCTCGATCTCACGGGCCTTCCGCCGACACCGGAGGAGATCGACACCTTTGTGTCCGCGTATCTGAAAAATCCAGCATCCAGCATCGAGCATCAAGCATCCAGCCTCCTGGACTCCCCGCACTTCGGCGAACGCTGGGCGCGGCACTGGCTGGACGCCGCGCATTACGCCGACAGCAACGGCTACGAGAAGGATCCCATGCGCCACATCTGGTTTTACCGCGACTGGGTCATCAGCGCGTTCAACCGCGACCTGCCTTACGACCAGTTCATCATCCAGCAGATCGCCGGCGACCAGCTCCCAAACGCCACGCAGGACCAGATCGTCGCCACCGGCTTCCTGCGCAATTCGATGATCAACGAGGAAGGCGGCGTCGATCCCGAACAGTTCCGCATGGAGGCGATGTTCGACCACATGGACGTCATCGGCAAAAGCATCCTCGGCCTCACCATCGGCTGCGCGCAATGCCACGACCACAAGTACGATCCCGTCTCACAGGAGGAGTACTACCGCATGTTCGCCTGGCTGAACAACGACAACGAGCCCTGGCGCGTCGTTTACACCACAGCGGAGCAGGTGCGGCGCTCGCAGTTGCTCGCGCGCGTCACGGAGCTGGAAAACATGCTCAAGCGCGAACATCCCGGCTGGAAGAGACAGATGGATGAATGGCAGGCGAAACTCAAAAACGCGCGACCGCGGTGGCGCACGCTCCAGTTTGAGGATGATCCCTCCGGTGGGGAGAAAGCCCTGCGCCAGCCCGACGGCAGCATCCTCGCCCAAGGCTACGCGCCGACGAAGAGCGAGGTGAGATTCATCGTGAAGACCGGCGCGCCCTTGAAAATCTCCGCCTTCCGTCTGGAACTCATGAACGATCCGAACCTGCCCGCCTACGGCCCCGGCCGTTCGCAGAAAGGCACCGCCGCGCTCACCGAGTTCAACGCGTCGATGAAGATCAACGGCAAGGTGGAGAAACTGAAATTCGCCAGGGCCACCGCCGACTTCGGCGAACCGGAAAACACGCCGCTCGTGGCCTTCGCGCGCGACAAGGATCCGGAGAAGGACAAACGCGTCACCGGCCCCGTCAGCTACGCCATTGATGGCAAAAACGAAACCGCCTGGGGCATCGACGCCGGCCCCGGACGCCGCAACGTGCCGCGCAACGCGGTCTTCGTGCTCGAAAAACCCGTCGTGGTGACAACGGACTCCGAACTCACCCTCGGCCTCAGCATGAAGCACGGCGGCTGGAACAGCGACGACCTGCAAACCATGAACCTCGGTCGCTACCGCATCAGCAGCACCGAGGCCGCGGACGCGGAGGCCGATCCGCTCCACGGCGTGAAAAACACCTTCGCCGTCTTCCGCGCCACCGTCCCCGGGTGGAAGGCCGTGAACGACGAGATCGAATCGCTGTGGCAGCAACATCCTGAAGGCGCGACCACGCTTGTGCTCGACTCACGCGCCCAGCCACGCATGACCACCCTGCTGAAACGCGGCGACTTCACCCGGCCAGGGGAGAAAGTCACCACCGGCGTTCCCGCCGTGCTCAATCCCCTGCCGGAAAGTGCGGACAGCTCCCGCCTCACCTTCGCGAAGTGGCTGGTCGATCCAAAATCTCCCACCACAGCCCGTGCTTATGTGAACCGCGTGTGGCAGGCCATCTTCGGCACCGGCCTGGTCGAAACCGCCGACGACTTCGGCACACAGGGCGCGCTGCCGACTCATCCTGAGCTGCTCGACTGGCTCGCCGTCGATTTCATGGAGCATCGATGGAGCACGAAGCATCTGCTCAAGCTCATCGTGACGAGTGAGACCTACCAGCAGTCCAGCAAGATCACGCCGCAGTTGCTCGAACGCGATCCTTACAACCGCCTGCTCGCCCGCGGGCCGCGCTTCCGCGTCGAAGGCGAGGTCGTGCGCGACATCCAGCTCGCCGCCAGCGGTTTGCTCAACCCCGGAATTGGCGGACGTCCCGTCATGCCGCCCGCGCCCGCCCACCTCTTCGAGAAACCCGCCAGCTACGCGCCCTTCCCGTGGAAGGTCGAGCAAGGCGCGGATCAGTTCCGCCGCAGCGTTTATGTGTTCCGCCGCCGCAGCACGCCCTATCCGTTCCTGGGCACCTTCGACGTTCCCAACGGCGAATCTTCCTGCATCCGCCGCTCCAGAAGCAACACACCGATGCAAGCGCTCATGACGCTCAATGAAACGATGAGCATGGAGGCCGCCAGATCCCTCGGCGAGCGCATGTGGAAGGAAGGCGGCGGCGATGACGCCTCACGCATCTCTTACGGCTTCAAGCTCTGCACCGGCCGCGCCCCGACCTCGAAGGAAAGCGGCGTCCTGCTCGCCATGCTGCGCCGCCGCGAGCAGGGCAAAGGCGGACTCCCGCCGCGCACCATCATCGCCCGCGTGCTGCTGAACCTCGACGAGACGATCACGAAGGAGTGATCGATGTCACGCTGGCCGGCCGTTGATGCAGCACGTCCGTTCATCCTGTCGGCAGCCGCCGGCGGCGCACGCATCCAGCCATGAGACTTCTCCTTTTTCTCCTCGTCCTTGGCACCTCGCTTCACGCGGCGCGGCCGAACATCGTGTTCATCGACTGTGACGACCTCGGTTTCGGCGACCTGGCCTGCCACGGGCATCCACGCATCCAGACGCCGCATCTCGACCGGATGGCGAAGGAAGGCACCGATTTCTGGAGCTTCACGGTGGTGAATCCGGTGTGCTCGCCGAGCCGCGCAGGCATTGTGACGGGCCAGTTTCCCTCACGCTGGGGTGTGCATCAGCACTTCGCCTCGCACGAGCAGAATGTGCAACGCCACATGCCCGACTGGCTCGATCCGCAAGCCCCGCTGCTGCCGCGTGTGATGAAGGAGGCCGGTTACAAGACCGCGCATTTTGGCAAATGGCATCTCTCCGGCGGCGACATCGAAGGCGCGCCGCTGCCGGCGGTTTACGGCTACGATGACGCGGCGGTGTGGACCGGACCAGGACGGCATGTCTTTGATGGATTGAAATATGACTTCGCCAGTGGCGACGCCTCCGCGCATGACACGCAAGCCGCGTCATGGATCAGCGTGGCGGCCACGGATCATGCGCTGCGTTTCATCCGTGAGGCAAAGGGTGCTCCGTTTTATCTCAACCTCTGGCTGCACGAGACGCATCACCTCGTCTCGGCCACCGAGGACGACAAAAAAACCTATCCCGACGTGCCGGAGCCGCGGCGCACCTACTACGCCGCCGTCACCCGCGCGGACCGGCAGGTGGGCCGCGTGCTCGATGTGCTGGATGAACTCGGCATCGCCGAAAACACGCTTGTCATGTTCTCCAGCGACAACGGGCCGGAGAACAGCCATGCGCGGCCTGGACAGAAATTTTATCACAGCCAGGGCAGCACCGGCGGCCTGCGCGGGCGCAAGCGCAGCCTGCTCATGGGCGGCGTGAACGTGGCCTTTCTCGCACGCTGGCCCGGCGTCGTGCCCGCAGGCCGCGTGGACAAGGAGACCGCGCTCGCCGGGGTGGATGTCTTCCCCACCGTGCTCGCCGCCACCGGTGCGAAAACACCTGAGGGCTACGTCTCCGATGGCGAGAACATGCTTGCCGCCTTCAAAGGCGAAAAGCAGACCCGCGTGAAGCCCGTCTTCTGGTGGTGGCAGGGCGGCCACAGCGGCGACGACTGGCCCGCCTTTGCCATGCGCGAAGGGCCGCGCATGCTCATCCTCGACGAGATGAAGCAACGCGTGGAGCTCTTTGATGTCATCACGGATCGTTTCCAGGCAAAGAACCTCGCCACCACCGAACCAGATCGCGTGAAGCGCATGACCGCCGCCATCGACGCGTGGTTTGCCACGCTGCCGAAAAGTGTCGATCCTGCCATGCAGGTCAAAACCGCGCCCAAGCCTGCCGAGATCACGCCGGCGACCCGACTGCGCGCCTTCAAAAACTGGGACAAGAACCAGGACGGCCACCTCACCCTCGATGAATACCGCAATGGCCTCGCCAAAAAGGACAACGTGGAGGGCCGCTTCAAAAATTTCGACCACAACAGCGATGGCAAAGTGACCCGCGCAGAGTTTACCGGAGACACCAGCCGCTGAATGCCATGCACCGCATCCTCATTCTCCTTTCGTCATTCGTCTTTCTGGTTTCGTCATTGTCCGCGCAGCGGCCAAACGTCCTCCTCATCATCACCGACGACCAAGGCTACGGCGATTTCTCGATCCACGGCAATCCACACCTGCAAACGCCGCAGATCGACAAACTGGGTCATGAAGGCGTGCGCTTTGACCGCTTTTATGTGAACTCCTTCTGCGCGCCGACACGCGCGGCACTGCTCACCGGGCGCTGGCCGCTGCGCACCGGCGTCCATGGCGTCACGCATAACAAAGAGGCCATGAAACCGTCCGAGCTGACGCTGGCGGAGGCCTTGGGCGCAAACGGTTATCAAACCGCCTGCATCGGCAAATGGCATAACGGCGAACAATTCCCCTTCACACCCGCCGGACAGGGATTTGAGCACGTCTTCGGCTTCAACAACGGCCACTGGAACAACTACTTTGACGCCACATTGCTGCGCGGCACGAAACACGAGGACACCCAAGGCTACATCACCGACGTGCTGACCGACGAGGCGATGCGTTTCATCTCCACGCGGCAAAAGGAGCCGTTTTTCTGCTATCTGGCCTACAACGCGCCGCACTCGCCCTACCAGGTGCCGGACAAGTTCTTCGACAAATTCAAAGCGAAGGGCTTCGAGGACAACGTGGCCGCCTTTTACGGCATGTGCGAGAACATCGACGACAACGTGGGCCGCCTGCTCGCGCATCTCGACACGCTCAAACTCGCCGAAAACACCATCGTGCTGTTTTTGACCGACAACGGCGGCACCGCCGGCGTGAAGACCTTCAACGCCGGCATGCGCGGCGGCAAAACCAGCGTGCACGAGGGCGGCACGCGCGTCCCGCTCTTCATCCGCTGGCCTGCGGCGAAATGGACGCCGCATGTGGTGAAGGAAATCACCGCACACATCGACCTCTTCCCGACAATCACGGATCTCTGTGATGTGGAAGTTTCCGATTCCAAGCTGGACGGCGTCAGCCTGAAGCCGCTGCTGCAAAACAGCGGAAACTGGCCGGAGCGCGTGCTCTTCACGCACAATCCCATCAACGAAAAGAACAAGTTCCCCGGCGCGGTGCGCACACAGCGCCACCGCCTCGTGCGCGAGATCAAAGGCAAAAGCGGTGGCTCCTCGGCGGTCGCCAACGACGACAGCGCCACGCCCTGGCAGCTCTACGACATGGAAAACGATCCAGGTCAGGAGAAAAACATCGCGAAGGAGCATCCAGAGATCGTCAAAGAGCTCGCCGCGAAATACGACGCCTGGTTCGCCGACATCTCGCGCGATGGTTTGAAGCGTTTCCCCATTCCTGTCGGCCACGCGGAGCACAATCCCGTCGAACTGCACGCGCCCCAGGCCTTTTACGATCCACCGCTGCACTTCGCCAGCGGCCCCGGCTACGCCAACGACTGGCTCACCGGCTGGACGGACGCGAAGGCAACAGTGCGCTTCGAGATCGAAGTCGCCACCGCAGGCAATTACGAAATCGAAATCGCCCACGGCGCTGCCGCCGAAACCAGGATGCGACTCCACGCCGGTGATTTGGCCCTCCTTGCCACGTTGCCCGCCGCCGAAGCTCCCGCACTCCCCCTTCCCCACCGCGACGAAGAGGGCAAGGCCCGTTACCGCAACCGCGAGTGGTCGCACGCCAAACTCGGCACCCTCAGCCTCAAACCCGGCCCCGCGACACTCACGCTCGAAGCTCTTTCCCTTCCCGGCATCGACTTGAAGCATGTGAAGCTCACTCACAAACAGTGACCGTTGAATAATGCTTTCTTGCCTTGAGATAGCGGCTCCAGCATCTCTTGTCACACCCATGCCCGCCCTCTCACACGCACCCTGGACTCTCGAAGACCGCGAGCCATACGGAGAGGCGGACACGCGGGCAAAACTGATCGATCCGCGGCTCTACGCGGCGCAGTGGACGGAGGAGCACATCCGCCGGGAGGAGACGGCGGGCGGGATCGAGGTCATTGAGGGCGAGGCACGGCGGTTGTCGAAGGGTCGCGTCGATTACACGCTTCGTTTCAAGATCAGCGCCAGTGCGCAGCCGGTGGCGCTGGCCTACATCGAGGCGAAGGCGGAGACGAAAGACCCGGCGGAGGGGCTTCAGCAGGGGATTGACTACTCCGGCGCGTCGAAGCGGTTCAATGTCCCGTTTGTCTTCGCCAGCAATGGTCATGCCTTCATCGAGTATGACCACTTCACCGGGCAGGTTTCGCCGGCGCGGCCGATGAGCGAGTTTCCCACGCCAGAGGCGCTGCGGCAGCGGTATGAGATCGGGAAAGGCTTCTCGCTGGACTCCGAGGCCGCGCGTCCGCTGCTCATTCCGTATGCGGGTGGCGAGGCGGTGCGGCGGTATTATCAGGATGCGGCCATCCGGGCCGTGTTTGAGGCGCTGGCGGGCGGAAAGCTGCGTGCGCTGCTGAGTCTCGCCACGGGTGCGGGAAAGACCTTCATCGCGGTGAATCTGCTCAAGCGCATTGCCGATGCCGGGCTGCTGCGAAAGGCGCTTTTCGTGTGCGATCGGGATGAGCTGCGCTCGCAGGCGCTCGGGGCGTTTCGGAACCTCTTCGGCTCCGATGTGGCGGAGGTGTATGAGACGGAGGATGGCAAAAACTTCGCCAAAAACGCCCGCATCCACATCGCCACCTACCAGACGCTGGATGGCGACCGCGGCAAGGAGGCGCGGAACTTCTTCTTCAAGCACTACGCCGAAAAGAACACCTTCTCCCACATCGTCATCGACGAGTGTCACCGCTCCGCGTGGGGTGACTGGAAGTTCATTTTGGAGGAAAATCCCGCCGCTGTGCAGATCGGCCTCACCGCCACTCCGCGGCAGATCGAGCTGGGCAAGAAATCCAGCGAGGCCAGCCATGATGAGGCCAAGTGGCGGGACAATGTGAAACACTTTGGCGAGCCGGTGTATGAATACACGCTCTCCCAGGGCATCGAGGACGGCTACCTGGCCCCGCCGGAGATTTTCACCTTTGATCTCTTCCACGAAGGCCAGACCGAGGCCGAGCGGCTGCGGAATGTGACCCGCGCCGAGCTGGAGGCGAAAAATCTTAAAAGCAGCGCCACCGGCGCACCCATCACCTCCGCGAACTTGAAAGAGGAATACAGCCCCGGCGAGCTGGATGAGCGCCTGCTGCTGCCGGAGCGTGTTCTGGCTCTCTCGCAGCATCTGCTGGAGCAGCTCATCACCCACGGTGGCACGCCGGAGCAAAAGACCATCCTCTTCTGCGCCAGTGACCGCCATGCGGAGGCCATGAGCGAGCAGCTTGGCAATCTCTACCGCGATTGGTGCCTGGCGCACGGGCAGGAGGCAAAGGCCTACTTCGCCTTCAAATGCACCGCGAAGTCCGGCGGCACGGATCATGTGCCGGATCTGCGTGGCAGCGCCTCATCCCACTTCATCGCGTGCACGGTCGATCTGCTCAGCACCGGCGTCGATGTGCCCTGCCTGCAAAACATCGCCTTCATGCAGTATGTGCGCAGCCCCATCGTCTTCGCGCAGATGCTGGGGCGCGGCACGCGGCTGGACCCTGACAGCGGAAAGATGATGTTCCGCGTGTTTGACTACACGGAGGCCACCGCGCTGCTGGGGCGGGAGTTTTTCACGAAGTTCAAAGGCAGTTCCGGCGAGAAAAAAACGCCACCTCCGCCTGCGGAGCCACCCGCCATCGTCGAGGGCGTCACCATCCGCATCGAGCCCACCGGGCGCTACCTCACCGCCACGCTGGAGGGCCGCCATGCCCGCGTGACACTGGAGCAGTATCGGGAGCACATCGCGCAGCGGCTCATCGCCCAGGCCGGGAGCATCACCGAGTTCCGCAGGCTGTGGGTGCTGCCGCCGGAGCGTCGCGGCCTCATTGACAGCATCGTGCGCGGCGGTTTCTCACCCCGCGCCCTGCAAGTGGCCCAGGAAGCCGCCGAGTGCGATCTCTACGACGTGCTGGGCGAGGTGGGCTACGGCATCGTGCGCCAGACGCGGGCGGACCGCGCCTATGCCTTCACCTACAAGCAGCAGCCCTGGCTCCAGCTCATGCCCCCGCCCACCGCCGCCACCGTGAAGGCCATCGCCAGTCAGTTCTCCCTCGGTGGAACGGAAGCGCTGGAGACCCCGCACATCTTCAACACCCCCATGGTCGTCAAAGCCGGCGGCATCCCCGCGCTGCGGCTGTTCGATGATCCGGCGAAACTGCTCACGGGAACGAAAGAGAGGTTGTTTGCGGCATGAGGACGACACTGGGTAAAATCTGTGTTCCAACCGAAACTGTCGATCCGACACGGAAGCCTAATGGAGTGTTTCGATATGTGGACATCTCGGCGGTGGACAATCGCAGTAAAAAAGTCGTCGCTGCAAAGACGCTTTTGGGCGCAGATGCTCCAAGCCGTGCCCGAAATGCCGTTCGGGCCGGAGACGTCATCATCGCCACCACTCGCCCAAACCTGAATGCGGTGGCATGTATCCCATTGGAGTTGGACGAATCCGTTTGTAGCACGGGTTTTTGTGTTCTGCGGCCTTCAAAATGTGTGGATGCTGACTTCTTGTTCTACACGGTTCAAACACCTGCTTTTGTCGAAGCCCTGACGGAGCTTGCGCGAGGCGCAAACTATCCAGCGGTGTCCGACAAGCAGGTTTTGTCGCAACCGGTCGAGCTTCCCGACCTCCCCACCCAGCGCCGCCTCGCCACGCACCTGAAATCCCAGATGACCGCCGTCGAAGAAACCCGCCGCCGGGTCGAGGAGCAGGCGAAGGCGGCCGCCAGTCTCCCGACACGGCTTTTGAAGGAGATTTTTCAGGAGGACGAGACAAACGAATGGCCTGTGCGCAGTGTGGGAGATGCCTGCGATTTCCTTCCCGCCCGTTCGATCAATTTGAAAGGCACAGCGGCGGTGAGGGCTGTGACCACAGCCTGTTTGCAAGAGACTGGATTCACCGAGTCTGGCGTGAAAGACGCGCTCATGATGGAGGATGATGTGGCTGATGCCCGCATCTCTTCTGGCGAGATTATGATCGCCCGCAGCAACACACCCGCGTTGGTTGGCCGTGTCGCGCTCTTTGAAGGCAGCAAGCAGCCGTTGGTAGCCTCTGATCTCACCATCCGGCTGCGAGCCAGAGATGGTGTGGTGCCTGCCTATGCCGCCGCTTGGTTTTCCTACCTGTTTGTGACAGGTTACTGGCAGGAGCGTGCCTCCGGTGCCAGCGACACGATGAAAAAGATCGGACGTGCCCAACTCGCCGCCACGGACATACCAATTCCTCCGCTGAAAACCCAGCGCCAGATCGCCGCGCGGTTGCGGGAACAGTTCACGCACCTCCAGCAGCTCCAAAAGGCCCTGGGCACCCAGCTCGAAGCCCTCGACAAGCTGCCGGGCGCGTTCTTGCGGGAGGCGTTCGGGAGCCTATAATCGCCTCATTATGAATCGTGCCGAATTTGAAGCCCTGCGGAACCTGCCCGACAAGCAGATCACTTCCGACATTGTTTTTGAACTGAAGCAGCCCACCAGCCCCAATCTGGTGTTTGAGGATGTGAAGGTGGACAATGTTCTGAATTACGACGTGGTGCTCAACGGCACCTACAAGCCCGGGATACCCTCGATCACCTTGAATTTCGTGCTGCGTGGGACCGGGCCGATCTGCAGGGTGTGCGTCAACGGGACTATCCACCCGCTTGTCGGGCGGACGCACAAGCACGACCTGCGCAAGGACAGCGATCCACGCAATAACCTGCCTGCCGCCGTGGCCCGCCCGGACCTGGAAAACCTGCCCACGGTGAAAGAAGTCTGGGAGATTCTGCTCCAGCAGGCCAACATCAAGCACACCGGCACGTTTAACGAACCATGACGCCTGACTGCTCCAACATCCGCAGCCTCATCACCGATGTCTGCCTCATCACTGCCTGTGACCAGGTGCGTGACGGGTCGCTGCGTCTGGCGACGCCCTTCCGCTACCCGGATGGCTCTCAGATTGATGTGTTTCTCAAGGTGGATGGTGATCTTTTTGAGGGCTTCGAACTTTCGGACAAAGGCCAGACGACCGCCTACCTGCTGGACCTGCATGTGAAGCCCTGGACCAGCCAGAAACGCAAGCAGACCCTGGCGGACATCTGCGCCACGCTCGGCGTGGAACAGGAGGGCGGAGCCTTCCGTGTCCGGCTCAAGAAAGAGGAGATGAAAGACCTGCCGGATGCGATGCTGCGGCTGGCGCAGGTCTGCATCCGCGTGGCCGACCTGGCCTACACACAAAGGCTGCGCGCACCGCTGGCGCTCACGGAGGACTTTGAGGAGTTCATCGTCACGCTGGACCGTCCCTACCAGCCTGGAGTCAAGATCGCGGGCCAGTATGGCAAGGAGGTGTCGTTTGATTTCCTCGTTGAAGGACAGCGCATGCGCTCGCTGGTGCAGATACTCTCCACCGCCAACCGTTTCGCAGCCCACACCCTGAGCAACGAGGCATTTGCCCGCTGGTATGACATCACACCCACGCGAAATGATTACCAGTGCCTGACGGTGTATGACTCCAGCAATGACGTGTTTCGCGAGGAAGACCTGAAACGACTGGAGAGCGTTTCCAACATTGTCAGCTTCCCTGCGGAAACAGACCGGCTGAATCTTTCGCTCGCTGCATAAGCATGGCAGCCAAACCAAAGACAAAGCCCAAAACGACCACCCGCGCCGGGCTGGACAGCGCGATCTGGAGCGTGTGTGACATCCTGCGGCGCTCGAACTGCGCGGGGGCGCTGCAGTATGTGCCGGAGCTGACGTGGATCCTTTTCCTGCGCATCCTGGACGAAACGGAGGAGATCGAGGCGGCAAACGCGGCGGTGGTCGGAGCGGACTTTCGCCCCTCGCTTTTGCCACCGTTTCGTTGGCGGGACTGGGCCGCGCCGGAGGCCCCGGAGCGCAAGAAGCTGGTGGAGAGCACGACAAACGCGTTTTACGACTTCGTGAACACGCGGCTCATCCCTCACCTGAAGGCGCTGAAGGACAAACCGAACGCCACGCCGCGTCAAAAGGTGATGAGCGAGATCATGTCCAGCGTGGACCGCACCCGCGTCGATACCCAGCGGAACCTGCTCGATGTGCTGGACAAGATTCACGAGATCAGCCTCGACACGGTGGATGACACGCACGTCTTTGCCCTGAGCCAGATTTACGAGGGCCTCCTGCTGAAAATGGGCGAGAAGGGCAATGACGGCGGTCAGTTCTTCACCCCGCGTGAGGTCATCCGCGCCATCGTGGAGGTGATCGCGCCGAAAGTCGGAGAAACCGTGTGCGATCCTTGCTGCGGCACGGGCGGCTTCCTGGCGCAGGCGTATGAGTTCATGCGCGGCGCGCTGGGTGAAAACGCCACGGGCGATCAAATCGAAGCGTTGAAGCACAAGACCTTTTACGGCCGGGAGAAGGAGAACCTCGTCTATCCCATCGCCTTGGCGAATCTGGTGCTGCACGGTATCGACGAGCCGCATCTCTGGCATGGCAACACATTGACGCGCGAGGAAATCTACAGCGGCCTCTACCAGAACGCGCCGGGGCAGTTTGACGTGATCCTGACCAATCCGCCCTTTGGCGGCAAGGAGGGCGAGGACGCGCAGACCCGCTTCGCCTACAAATCCCGCGCCACGGAGGTGCTCTTCCTCCAGGACGTGATGGAGACACTCAAGCCCGAAGGCCGCTGCGCCATCGTGCTGCCAGAGGGCATCCTTTTTCAAACGAACCAAGACGCCTTCATCAAAACCAAGCGCCGCCTGCTCGACACCTGTGATCTCTGGTGCGTGCTGAGCCTGCCCGGCGGCGTCTTCACCGCCACAGGTGCAGGCGTGAAAACGAACGTGCTGTTCTTCACCAAAGGCAGGGCCACGGAGAAGATTTGGTACTTCGATCTCAGCGGCGTGAAGGTGGCGAAGAAGACACCCTTCACCCGCCAGCATCTCGCGGAGTTCTTCAAACTGCTGCCAACGCGCGTTGACGGCGACCGAAGCTGGACTCTCAACATCGCTGACCGCCGTCGGCAGGCCAAAACGGAAGCTGACAAGCTCCGCGCCACTGCCGCTGAGCCGAAAGCCCGGCTCAAGAAGCATCAAGAACAGCTCGACCAGCTCAAGAAGACCAAAGCCAAGACCGAGAAGCTGGAGGAAGCCAAAAAACTCATCACCGCCTGCGAACGCGAAATCCGCGAGATCGAGTCCAAAGCCCAGTCCATCGAAGACGCAGCCTTTGACCTCAAAGCCGTCAATCCCAATGCCAAGAGCACCGAAGACACCCGCAGCTCCGCCGAACTCATCGACCTCATTGAAACGAAGGGCCGCGAAGTACAGGAGTTGCTACTGGGGTTGAAACAAATCTGAAACCGGTGCTGCCATGAGAGACGCTTGAAGCATCTCCAGCTCACCCGCCGTTAATTCCGCCCATGAAGCTCATCGCGGCCGTTTATTCGTCATTCATCATTCTGGTTTCGTCATTCGCGACGGAGCCGCGCCCCAACATCCTCTTCGCCATCGCCGACGACTGGGGCGCGCACGCGGGCGCGTATGGCACGCCGTGGGTGAAGACACCGCATTTCGACCGCGTGGCGAAGGACGGACTGCTTTTCAAAAACGCCTACACGCCGAATGCGAAGTGCGCGCCCTCACGCGCGTGCATCCTCACCGGCCGCAACTCCTGGCAGCTCAAGGAGGCGGCAAATCACATCTGTTACTTCCCGCCGGAGTTCAAAGGCTGGGGCGAGGCACTGGCCGAAAACGGCTGGAACGTCGGCCACACGACGAAAGGCTGGGGTCCCGGCGTGGCGAACGATGCAAACGGCAGGCCGCGCCAGATGACCGGCACCCCGTGGAACAAACGCAAAGCCACGCCGCCGACGCCCGGGATCGGCAGAAATGACTACGCCGCGAACTTCACCGATTTCCTCGATGCCGCGCCCGCCGGCAAGCCCTGGTGCTTCTGGTACGGCGCCATCGAACCGCATCGGAGTTATGAATTCGGCAGCGGTGTCGCCAAAGGCGGCAAAAAACTCTCCGATGTCAACCATGTGCCAGCCTGCTGGCCGGACAACGACGTGATCCGCAACGACATGCTCGACTATGCCTTCGAGGTGGAGCATTTCGACGCTCATCTCGGCCGCATGCTCGCCGAACTGGAAAAACGCGGCCTGCTGGACAACACGCTCGTCATCGTCACCGCCGACCACGGCATGCCCTTCCCGCGTAGCAAGGGAAACGCGAACGTGCTGGCCAATCATGTGCCTTTCGCCGTCATGTGGAAGAAAGGCATCGCGAATCCCGGCCGCGTGATCGACGATTTCATCAGCTTCATCGACCTCGCGCCGACGTTCGTCGAAGTCGCCGGTTTGAAGTGGGACGAGACAGGAATGGCGGAGTCCCCCGGGCGCAGTCTGACCGATCTCTTTGCCAGCAAACCTGTTCACATGCGCGATCACGTCCTCATCGGCAGGGAGCGCAACGATGTGGGCCGTCCCGACGACTGGGGCTATCCCATCCGCGCCATCGTGAAGCACGACAGCGTCTTCATCGAGAACTTCGAGCCAATGCGCTGGCCCGGCGGCAATCCTGAGACCGGCTACATGGATTGCGACGCCGGGGCGACGAAATCGTATATCCTGGACGCGCATCGCAAAAACCCCGCCGATCCTTTCTGGCAGCTCTGCTTCGGCATGCGTCCAGCCACGGAGTTCTACGACCTCAAAGCCGATCCCGACCTCGTGAAGAACCTCCCCGCCGATCCGCGAGTCATCGCGATGCGCGCCCAGCTTCACGCCGAGCTGAAAGCACAGGGTGACCCGCGCATGGAAGGCAAAGGAGACGTCTTTGACACTTACGAGCACGCCATGAAGCCCAACGCCGGCTTCTACGAGAAATTCATGTGCGGCGAGCCTGTGAAGGCCGGCTGGATCAATCCAACCGACATCGAGCCGCGCAAACCGCTCCCCTGATCACGCGGGATCAGCGTTCGCGCCTCCAGGCGGTGTGCGCAGCCCCATCCTCAGTCGCTGCCTGGAAGGGGACACGATGCCGTCTGGAACAGCGAGCGGAGATGAAAGCGGTGTGTTTGCTTTTCACGCTCATTCGATGCCAAGGTCGGACTGGATTTCGTCGAGACTGCGGCCCTTGGTCTCGGGCACCATCATTTTCACCCAGACGAGCTGCAGCACCATCATGAAACAGAAAAAGAGGAACACATAGCCGGGCGGAAACGACGTGACCATCTTTGGGAAAAACGTGGTGAGCAGTGCGGCGAAAATCCAGTGCGTGAAGCTGCCGAGCGACTGCCCCATCGCGCGAAACCGGTCGGGGAATATCTCCGAGATCAGCACCCAGATCACCGCGCCCTGGCCGATGGCGTGCGCCGCGATGAAGGCGAAGATGCAGGCGGGCACGATGGCGAAATGCTCCGTGAAAAACGCCCACGAACACAGCCCGAGCGAGGCGATGTAGCCGAAGGAACCAATGATGAGCAGCGTGCGCCGCCCGAGCCGGTCGATCAGCCACAGCCCGGCGAAGGTGAAGACCAGGTTCGTCACGCCGATACCGACGGATTGCAGCAGAGCCGCGCTTTTGCCGAGGCCGGTGAGTTCAAAAATACGCGGCGCGAAGTAGAGGACGGCGTTGATGCCGGAGAGCTGGTTGAAAAACGCCACCAGCAACGCGATGAGGATCGGCGTGCGCATCCCCCGGCGCCAGAAGCCGCGCGAGTCGCCCGCCTCCTCCGCATGGGCGGTCATCACGTCCGCCTGCGCCTGCAGGGTGGCATCGGTGGCATCGGGCGACATCAGCTTCAGCACCGCCATCGCCCCGGCGCGGTCGCCTTTGCGCGAGAGCAGCCAGCGCGGGCTCTCGGGGATCACCGAGCACGCCATCGTGTAAACGACCGACGGCACCGCCATGATGCCGAGCATCCAGCGCCACGCATCGGCACCCATCCGCGCCAGCAGGTAGTTCGACAAAAACGCGACCAGGATGCCGAAGACGATGTTGAACTGGAACATGCCCGCGAGCCGCCCGCGGCTGCCCGGCGGTGAAATTTCCGAGATGTAAAGCGGCGCGGCGACCGTGGACACGCCGATGGCGATGCCGCCGATGAACCGGGCGAGCATGAGCGAATAGACCTCCGTCGCCAGCGCCGACCAGAGCGAGCCGACGAGGAACAGCACGCCGATCCAGAGCAGCGTGGCCTTCCGTCCGAACCGGTCCGTGGGCCAGCTCCCGGCGAGGGAACCCATCACCGTGCCCCAGAGCGCCGCGCCCATCGCCAGCCCGTGCATCGTCGGCGTCAGCGACCAGAGCTCCTGGATCGTCTTCTCCGCGCCGGAGATCACCACGGTGTCGAAGCCGAAGAGAAACCCCGCGAGCGCGGAGACGACGGACCAGAGAAAAAGACGGGCATTCATCCGTGGCAAGGTTGCCGAAATGCGGTGGCTGGGGCAATCATCAAGATGGGAATCTTCGATGGTGCGCGTTAGTGTGGCGGGCGGACCACTTCACACGACAGGAGAACACGGAACCTCCACGAAAGGATGCCCAACGCCCCGGCGATTTCATTTCATCAACCGATGAATATCACTCGCTCCCTACCGCCGCGCCTGCTCCTTGCCGCCCTTTGTCTCTTCTTCGTTTCAGGGCTGCCTTGCCCGGCGATGGAATACCACGTCGCGCAGACACATCCCGCCGCCGATGATGCGAACGCGGGCACGGCGGAGAAGCCGTTCAAGACTCTGACTGCGGCGACCGCCAAGGGCCGTCTCAAGCCGGGCGACACGCTCCTTGTTCATAATGGCGTCTATCGCGAGACACTCAGCCTCACCGGCGGCAACGCCCACAGCGGCAAGCCCGGCGCACACATCCGCCTCATGGCCGTGCCGGGCGACGCCGTGGAGATCAAGGGCAGCGATCTCGTCACCGGCTGGAAGAAACACAAGGACGCTCCCGCCGGCGCGATTTATGTGAAGGAAGACTGGGCGGCGAACTCCCAGCAGGTCTTTTGCGATGGCGAAGTCCTCACGCAGATCGCCGGCTTTGTGGGCGAAGGCGCCGCGCAGGACTACTGGAAAGGCCGGAAGGGCGAGGGGCTCGCCGATTTGGAGGAAGGATCGTTCTATTACGACCGCGACGCGAAGAAGCTCTACCTCTGGCTGCCCGCCGGGGCCGATCCTGCCAGGCACACGATCGAGGCGTCCGTCCGCACCGCCGGCATCTTCGTGTCCGATTTGAACTACTACGACATCGCGGGCTTCAAGATCACGCACGCGAACCTCAACATCGGCGGCACCTACGGCTCGCATATCACCGTGGACAGTTGCGATGTCTCCTACGCGGACTTTTGCGGCATCAGCCTGGGCGGCTCCTACAATTCGCTGCTCAACTGCAAATCGAACCACAACGGCAACTCCGGCATCAGCACCTACTACCGCGGCCACCGCGTGGTGGGCTGCGAGGTGCGCTTCAACAACCGCCGCCTCTGGAGCGCGAGCTGGCACGCCGGCGGCATGAAAAACTTCTCCAGCGACACGATCATCAGCGGCTGCACCGCCGAGGGCAACATCAAGAGCCCCGGCATCTGGTTCGACGGCTCGGTGGCCAACGTCACCATCGAGGGCAACCGCTGCTTCCACAACGACGCGGGCATCATGTTCGAGATCGGCGAGCGGGCCATCGTCCGCAACAACGTCTGCTACGAGAACAACGGGCGCGGCATCTACATCTCGAACTCGGCCTACTGCTCCATCCTCTTCAACCTCTGCCACCGCAACGGCATGAGCGGCATCGCCCTCATCGGCGTGGAGCGCGAAGGCGGCCCCGACGCCGACATCGACACCACTTTCGTGCCCGCCCGAAACAACGTCGTCTGGGGCAACATCCTCATGGACAACTGCCACCCCAGCCTGGCCCCCAAAGGCTGGTCCGGCAGGGCCGAGCTGATCATGCCCGACGAAAACATCGCCTCGAACAAGGGCAACGTCTCCGACTACAACATTTTCCACCGCAACGACGGACGCGGCATCCCCTTCTGGTGGAACTGGGGAGTGAACCTCTGCAAGGACCTCAAGGAATGGCAGGACAAAACCGGGCAGGACCGCCACTCCATCCTCGCCGAGCCGCTCTTCGCCGACGCGACCGCGCACGACTACCGGCCCGCCGACAAATCCCCGGCCATCCTCTTCGCCCCGCCTCGCATGGGCATGATCTTCGACGCCAGCTCCCGGCACCGCGCACGCGGCAACCTGGCGACGGCAGGCCCCTTCGACGCCGATCCGAAGTTCCTCCCCGCCGCCCGCCCGAAGCCCGCCGCCTCCGCGACCCAGTTGCGCCCCGTCGCCTCCACCTTCTACAAACCGCTGCCGGTCGAGTTCGCCGCGCTCTCCGACGCCATCGCGAAAGGATTGCCCGCAGGCAAGCTGGCCAACGCCAAGACCGGCTTCACCCTCAAGGGCGTGCCCTTCATGAACGCCACGCCGCCCGTCGCCGCCGTCTTGAACAAAGACAAACGCTCCCTCCAGCTCATCTACGGTCGGGCCATGCGAACCCTGCACATGGCCATCGGCGTGATCGATCCCGGCCCAGGCGTGCCGCTGAAATGCAAGATCACGCGCCAGGACGGCACCACCGTCGAGCTGAAATGGGAAAGCGGCAAAAACATCGGCCCCAGCACCGGCCCATGGGACGGCAAGCTCATCAATGATGATCCCGGCTTCCAAACCGAAGTCGCCTGGCAAAGCGCCGACGGCCAAGCCCGCCTCTACCTCGTCACCTGGAAGAACGACAACGAGTGGTATCCGGTCAAGGAGGTCGAATACCATCTGGAAAACGAGTCGGCCACGGCGCTGATTTTCGGAACTACGTTGATGCAGTGAGCGCGCCGCATTCTGTGATCGTCGCAAACCATGTGCCCTATCCTCAAATCACTTCTCTGCCTCGCCATCTCCGCCGTGCCTGCGCTGGCGGTCTTTCCTGAGTTCAAAGCAGACGCGCAGACGCTTTTCCTTCTGCGCGTGGATCCGGAGTCGCGTGCATTTGTTGATGCGACGGGGCGTGTACAGCCCGTGGTGAGCGGCGGCGAGGTTGTGAATGACGAGGCGTGGGGCGGGCCGTGTTTGCATCTCGTTGATGAAAAGAGCGGCATCACCGTGCGCGATGACGGGAAGCTGAGCCTCGAAGGCGGCATGACGCTTGATGTCTGGGCGCGTCTCGACGAACCCGCGCCGGCGAAGGGCTCCTCGCTCGCCCTGAAGATCGGCTCCTTCGCCTGGGCGCTGCCCGGTGGCAGACTCACCACGGAATGGCTGACTTTCCCCAGCGAGGAAATTTTCACAACCGGGCCAAAGCAGTTCAAATACTTCCCCGTCGGCGGGGATCGCATCAACGGGCTGCGCATCGTGCCGTCCGGCAAATGGACACGCCTCACGATGGCCTATGACGAAGCGCTCGGCATGGTGACGACGCGGATCGACGGCGTGACGGACCGTTTCCGCTTCCGCCATCGCGGCGCGGAGGTCATGCAGAGCGATGTGAAGAAGGCGCTCACCCTGTTTCAAGGATTCAAGGGCATGCGCATCGGTTCCGTGCATCTGCGCAAAGGCCGTCCTCAGCTCGCCGCGCCCACGCTGGAGATTTTCGCCAATGCGCTGCCGTATCAGGACAAGGTGATGTTCACCTTCGACCACATCGACCCCGCGCTGCCGCTGCCGCTGGAGGCCGCCATCATGCGCGAGTATCCATCCGGCGAGTCGGAGATGCTGCACACGGCCACACTCGACTCCCACGCGCGACGTGATCTGCTGCTCGATGCGCTGCCTTCGTGGAAGGGCACGCTCTTCACCTTCCATGTCAGCGTCAGCTCCGCCGGACGCGGCATCCTCACAAAAAGTCTGCGCGTCGCCAACTTGAAACCCAAGGGCCGCGTGCAACTGCACAGCGACGGCTCCATGTCCCGTGAGGGGAAGAAATTCTTCCCGCTGCTCATCTACCATGCGCTGCCGGAACACTTCCCCGTGCTGGCCGGGCTCGGCTTCAACGCCGTGGCCAATGATTTCTGCCTGAGACGCGAGACGAGGGCCGACCGCGCCGCCTACACGCATGCGTTGAAAGAAACGCTCGATGCGGCGCAGCAGCACGGCCTCGGCGTGCTCGCCATCGCGAACACCGCCTTTGGCAATCTGCACACCATCCCCGCGGCGAAGGATCATCCCGCGCTGCTCGGCTGGTATGGCGCTGACGAGCCGTGGGGCGACATCACGCGCCTGCACGAGAGCTACAACACGATCAAGCTGCTCGCGCCCGACCCGCCCGTCTTCATCGTGCAGAACAATCTCTCGCGCCTGCAGGACACGGCGCCCGCGTGCGACATCCTCGCCGTCGATCCCTATCCCGTGCCGAATGTCTCCCTGCGCGGCGTCGCCGATGCCACCCTCGCCGCGTCTCGCGCCGTCGCCGGACACAAGCCCGTGTGGACCGTGCTGCCGCAATACGCCACCAAAGTGCCCACGCTCGACGAGCTGCGCTGCATGGCCTGGATCGCCATCGCCAGCGGTGCGAACGGCCTCGGCATCTACTCCTGGGAAGATCAGGTGCGTGACGCGAAAACCCGCGCCCTCAGCGGCTGGTTCACCCCCGATCATCCGCAGCAGATCGAGAATCTGCGCACCGTGTTGAAGGAGCTGCGCGCCCACGAAACGATGCTCATCGCCCCCGCCGCCGCACAACAACCGCAGATGCAGCCCGCGAATCCCGCGCTGCACGTCCTGATGAAAGAGGACAAAGGCAAACGCTGGCTCATCATCGCCAACGACTCCCGCCGCACCGAATCCGCCGACCTGCTCCTCGCCGCCGAGGGCATCGCCAAGCCGTTGGCCGCAGGCGCACCCGCCTTGCAGCCAAAATCAGGCCGCATCCCGCTGACCCTGCCCGCCCTGGGCGTGGGCGTGTATGAGCTGTCCGCGCGTTGATGCCTGGAATCATCCGCTCTTTTTGGCAAAACATTCATGGGCAAGCAGCTTTACCAAGCCTGATTTCGCCCACCATTTCTTGCCCCGAAGTCTTCCTGCCAAACTTTGCGCACGAAAGGAGGCAACAGACTGCCCTCCGCTCCTTGAACTCAGCGGTTCACCCGTGTGAGCACAGCTCAAAGATGGTAATCCCCAGCCGCCTCGGGCTGGTAGAGCACCTCTGCGATGCAGATGTGGCGCACGCCGGAGGGCACGGGCCATTCGACGACATCGCCCTCGGAGTAGCCCAGGATCGCCGTGCCCACGGGAGCGAGGACGGAGATGCGGCCCGCGTCGATGTCCGCCTGCTTGGGGAACACCAGGGTATAGGTCATGGTTTCGGAGCTGTCCACGTCACGGAGGACGACCTTCGAGTTCATCGTCACCACCTTCGGAGGCATTTCCTTGGCCGGCACGACCTCGGCCCGCTCCAGCTCGGCGGTCAGGGACTGCAAGTCCGCCCGGTCACGGGCGCTGAACTCCTTCGCCACGGCGATGATTTCTTTGTTGAGCCGCGTCTTGTCGAGTTCGGTGATGTAGATTTTTCGTTCTGCCATGGTCGCCCTTTATAGCGGGGTCAAATGCAGGTGTAAACTTGGTTTTGGGGAAGCCCCCTTCACGTTCCAGGAGATTTGCGACAGTGCTTCAGGCGGTTTTCCGTGCAAGGCACGTCGATGCAAGACCAACGCCGCCCGGTCTGTTCACGTGCGTCCACCGCTTCGTGTCGCGCATTCGCAAGGGCGTGGCAGGATGGTCGTTATTTCGCTCGACCAGCCATCAAGAAAGAACCACTCCGCCCCCGGCCATGCGACCGCTGACTTTCACCCTGTTCACCGCCCTCCTCACATGCGTCGCCGTGGCGGACGAGCTTCCCGCGACCTTGATGACCACTCGGGGCAGATTGCTTGCCAGCGAGGATTTTTCCAAACCGCCCGCGCCCTTCACGGGGAAGCCCGTGGGCTTCGCCAGCGGCTTCAGCGGCTGGCGTTTCAATGCCGGGCCGACGGGAGGCAAAGCCGGGCGATGGGTGCTGGCGGACGGCATCTTCACGGGCATCGAGACGCCGGGCGCGAAGCATCCCGCGACAGCCTCGTTCGGCATCCGCTACCAGGATGCGATCATTCAATGCGACGTGCGCCTCAACGACGTGCCTGCGGACGGGCGACAGTATCGCACGCTCGCGCTGAAAGCGACGGACACGAAGGATTACCTCATTTCACTGAGCATGGGGCCGGGCGGTGCGTTCCTCACGCCGTATGACGCGGGCCGCATCGATCCCAAGACGAAGCAGCGGATGCGCGGCCAGCCCGCGCGGGCGCTGAAGCCGGTCAAGCTCGGTGAATGGCACACGCTGGTGCTCGAAATCCGCGGGGATGAAGCGGTCGGCACGCTCGATGGAAAGAGCATAACGGTGAGCAATCCGCTCCTCGCCGTGGAGAAGCACAGCATCATGCTCGTGGCCGGGACAGAGGCCAGCTTCCGCAATCTCCGCATCTGGGAGGCACTGCCGAATCCCAAATGGCCGAAGCACAAGGCCGCACTCCTCGCCGCGATGAACGCGGCGGCTGAGAAATCCAAATCCGCGCCACCAGCACTCGTGGACAGCTTTCACGCCGGCAAGCTGACGGAGCTGGACGCCGCCATCGAGCAGGCGATGCGTGGATCAAAACTCCTCGGCGCGACGTTGTGGGTGGAGCGCAATGGCGCGGCTTATCACAAGGCCTTCGGCCAACGCACGACGAAGCCTGCGTCGGAGGCCATGACAGAGGACACGCTCTTTGACCTGGCCTCGGTCACAAAGGTCGCCGCTGGCACGAGCGCGGCGATGCTCTGCGTGGAGCGCGGATTGATGAATGTAGACGATCTCGTGTCGAAGCATCTGCCGGAGTTCACCGGCGAGGGACGCGAGAAGGTGACAATCCGGCATCTGCTGCTGCACACCTCGGGCCTGCCGGTGAACCTCGACTCGACCGTGCCGCCCTTTGCCACGCACGACGACGCCATCGCGCAGGCATGCCGCACAAAGCTGCTGTTCGCCCCCGGCACGGCCTTTTCCTACAGCAGCGCGGGCACGGTGGCGCTCGGCGGCGTGATCGAACGCGTGACGGGCCGGAAGTTCGATGAATTCTGCACCACGGAGATCTTCAAGCCCCTCGGCATGAAGGACACGGTGTTCCGCCCGGAGGGGGAGCGTTTGCAGCGCACCGCGCCCACCGATTTTCCGGAGCGTGGGCAGGTGAACGACACCGTGGCGCGGCGATGCGGCGGCGTGGCGGCGCATGCGTCCCTCTTTGCCACCACGGCCGATCTGGCGCGCTTCGCCCGGATGATGTTGAACCTCGGCGAACTCGACGGCGTGCGCGTCTTCAAGCCCGAAACCGTCAAGCTCTTCACCAGCGTGCAAAGCCCGCCGGATCTCCGCTCGCCCGCTGCGAAGAACCTGCCCGTGCAGCGCGGCCTCGGCTGGGACATCCACACGCCCTACCGCACGCCGCCGCACGACTACTCGCTCGCGCGTGGCGCGCTCTTCCCCATCGGCAGTTATGGTCACACCGGTTGGACCGGGCAGATGCTCTGGATTGATCCATTCTCGAAGACCTTCGTCATCTTCCTCTGCAACCGCTACGTGGCCGGTGTCGCCGACACCCGCCCCGCCGTCTATCAACTGCACCACCGCATCGCCACACTCGCCGCCGAGGCAGTGAAGGGATACGATTTCAAAAACGCCTCCGCGCAGTCCGGCACCAAAGCGGGCCAGCCGTTCGTGAACAGCCTGGGCATGGAGTTCGTGCCGGTGCCAGGCACGCGCATTCTGATGTGCGTCCATGAAACGCGGCGATCCGACTATGCGGCGTATGCTTCGACGGACGCGCAAGCCGACGCATCGTGGAAGGATGGGAAACTCGGCAGCATTTCCGCCACCGCCAGCGAGGATCATCCCGTGGTGAACGTGAGCTGGGATGATGCGAAAGCGTTCTGCGCGTGGCTGGGCAAAAAGGAAGGCCGCACCTATCGTCTGCCGACCGATCGCGAATGGAGCATCGCCGTGGGCCTCGGTGATCAAGAGGCCGACGATCTCACGCCGGAGAAACTCAGCAGCAAAGTTGCGGGCGTGTATCCCTGGGGCAGGCAATGGCCGCCCACAAAGGGCGCCGGCAACTACGCCGGAGCGGAGTGCAGGACGCAATATCCCAACGAAAAGATCATCGAAGGCTACACCGACAGATTCGCTGTCACATCGCCGGTGATGAGCTTCCCGCCGAACGTCCTGGGCATCCACGATCTCGGCGGCAGCATGTGGGAATGGTGTGAGGACTTTTACAACGAGGAAAAGAAGGACCACGTCCTGCGCGGCGCCTCGTGGGGCAGCAGCGCACCGGCGCCGCTGCTCTCGTCCTTTCGCGGCAACCAGCCATCCACCCGCCGCTGGCGCTGCGACGGCTTCCGCTGCGTGGTGGAACCGTAGCGAACTGGCATGTCGCGCCGCTTTGCCGTTCCACGCCGCAAAGCGCGTTAAAAAATGGCCGGCGTGGTAGCATCAGCGCGTAGCGCTGGAACCGTGGTTCGAGCGCGATGAGTTCCGCCTTTCATACACGCTCACCGAGTCGAATTAGGGCGCTGCGAGGGCTTTCATGGCTTGGGAGTCGGCGATGCGGTGCTTTTGCCGCCGTCCTTCTTCCATAGCTCCTGCAACAGATCGACCGACGCATCCACGAGCTTCTGGATGCCTTCGAGCGAGACGAAGTTCGCGCCGGCGAGCGTCTCGTAGCCTTCGTGCTGGAAGGCCAGCTCGGTGGGTTCGTAGCCGACCCAGTCGTTGGTCAATTCGCCCAGGATGGTGTGTGGGAAGGGCGATCGCTTCTTCACCGAAATGCCCCATTCGACAAATAGCTCGCCAGGATTCGTCGCGATGGCGAATGGGCCGATGCGCGCGACGCTCACGGGCACGTTCAGCGTGCGCGGCATCGCCGCGGCGGTGCGCTTCGCGCCTTCGAAGGATTCGGGCCGCCAGCCAAGTCGCGTGATGGCTTCGGGACGCTGCGCCTCGGCATTGCAGCGAGGCACATCCACATCGCGGCGTGCGTAGTCCACGACGACGCGGTCCTCCACGGGAAGCGCTTCCTTCGCAGCATCCACGGCAGCTTTCGCGAAGACGGCGGAGCGTTCCTTCCAGTCGGGCGTCCACGTCACGGGCGGCTGGATGTTGCCGGACGCGCCCTGCGTGAACACGCACACCGCCTGCGGCCCGAAGGCTTGCGCGATGTGCTCCGCGATCACGCCGGGAAAATCCGCCGACCATGTGTGAATCTTGATTCGGTCGTGCAGGCACGGATGGCATGTGAAGTTCACGAGCGAGCCGAACATTTTCCCATCCGGCGAATCGAACCGCACCAGCCACAACTCCGGATCGGTGACGCCTTCGCTGCCGAGCACCTGCGGCACTTGCCTGAGGTCGTTCAGCTTTTTCAGCCACGTGTTCAGCGCGAGTCCATCGGCCTTGGAAATCACGCGGCGGTTGATGTGCCCCTCATAAACCAGCGAGCGGCCAACCGACATGCGCACAGGTTGCAGCGCCTCGTTCGCCTGCACGATGCTGTCGGAGATCCGTTGCGGCAGCGTGGCGATGTAGGCCTTGTTGGCCGTGACCTTGCCCCCTTGCGCCGGGATCAAGGGGCCGCTGTGATTATGGCTCGGGCAAATCAACACGGCGTCGCGCGTGATGTCCGTCCGCTGCGTCACGAGCGCGATGGTTTGGTCCGCCAGGGCGCGCGTGACCTTCACGAGGTCCACGCCGACGATCGCCAGTTTGCGATTGCCGCTCTGCACCACCATCGCCCTCGCGCGCAACGGATCGTCCGTGCCCGTGCTGATCGGGCCTGCCGGCCCCGTGATGATGGCTCCGACCGGCGGCGTGATGTCTGTTTGCGCAAAGCCGGCCTTCAGTTCACCGTGCGCGTCTCCGCCGCCCGCAGCGAGGGCGGCGGCGAAAGGAACAAGCAGGGCATTCAGTATGATGATCCATTTCATGGGCGGGAGTTGGATGGGCGAAGTTGCTGCGTCATGGACTCGACAAGGTTCGCGTGCTCCGGCTTTCCGGCGAGGTTCGCGGCCTCGTGAGGGTCCGTTTCTTCGTCGTAGAGTTCTCGGGCCACGGTCTTGCCGCTCTTTTGCTCCTGCCACTCGGTGTAGCGATAGCGGTCGGTGCGGATGCTGCGTCCCATCGCGGCCTTGCGCGGAAACTGGCTGAAGGCTGCATGGAAAAGTTCGCGGTCTGGCTCATCGAGAAGCGGCGCAAAGCTGCGGCCTTCCAAGTGCGAGGGTTTCGGCAAATGAGCGAGTTCACAAAGCGTGGGATACAGACCGACGAGTTCGACGAGCGCGCGGCTTTTCGCCCCCTGCGATTTCATTCCGGGTGCGCGGATGATGAGCGGCACACGGGTGGCCACCTCGAAGTTGGTGGCCTTGCACCACTGGCCGAGGTCGCCGAGATGAAAGCCGTGGTCGCTGGTGAAGATGACGATGGTGTTGTCGTTGAGGTCGAGGCGGGCGAGTTCGTCGAGCACGCGGCCGATCTGCGCGTCCACATAGCTGGCGCAGGCGAGGTAGCCGTGGAGGAGATGACGCGCCAGCGGCTCCGGGATCGAACCTTTCGTGGGCACTTCGCGATACTGCGTGCGCAGCTCGCTGGAGTTGTTCACGGCGAGAGCGGGCATCGCTGAGGGCACGGTGCCCACAGGCGCGAGCGGTAGTTTTTCCGGGTCGTAGAGATCGAAGTATTTTTTCGGTGCCACGAAGGGCAGATGAGGCCGCGTGAAGCCGAGCCCGAGAAAAAACGGGCGCTGTTTCATCTGCCGCAGCACGGCGATGGCCTTGTCGGCAAGCTGTCCGTCACCCAGTTCATTGTCCGCCACATCGAGCGACTCCACCGGCAGGCCGCGCCGGATTTCCTCGGGCACGTTGAGAAAGGGATCGGGCCTGCCTGCCGCCGCAGCCTCGTCCTGAATCTTCTTCACCAACGCCCGTCCTGCACGGGTGCGGCATTCGTAGGGTGTGTTGGCGGGCAGAAAATGTGGCTCCGACCAGCAGGACGCCATCTCCCAGCCGTTGTGCGCGATCTTGCCAAGGCCGATGGTGTGGTAGCCGTGGTTTTTGAAATGCTCGGGGAGAAATGGCAGATCGGCGAGTTGCTGGCGCACATCCTTGTTCGTCCAAATGCCACGAGTGTCCGGGCGGCAGCCGCTGAGCATGCTGGTGCGCGACGACATGCAGATGGCCTCCTGGCAATACGCGCGTTCAAAGCGCACGCCCTGCGCCGCAAGGTGGTCGAGGTTCGGCGTCACGACGTGCTTCACGCCGTAGCAGCCCAGCTCCGGGCGCAGATCGTCCGCCATGATGAAAAGCACATTCGGCCGCGTCTCCGCGGCGAGCGATGATGTGAAAGCCAGGATACCCAGCACGAGACACCGAAGCCCGGCGATACTGGCGGGGCGCTTTTGAGTGGGGAAACGCTTCATGTGAATCTGCTGAGGACTCAGCGCTGGTTTTTCAAGCGATGCAGGATGTCCAGCGATTCGCGCTCGATGATCTCGGCGGCCTTGACGGTGAGGTGGGAGTGCTCGCCGAACCAGGTTTCGTAGCTTCCGTTCTCGAAGGCCTTCGCGGTGGGGACATAGCCGTGCGCGCCGTTGGTCTGCTCGACGGTCATCGTGTGCTTGAAGGGCGACTGCTTTTTGATGTCGATGGCGATGCCACAGAAGAGTTCGTTTGCGTTCGTGATGAGCGCGAAGTCGCTACCGATGCGCAGGCCGGTGATGAAGTAGGGGTAGGATGGTTTTTCGCGCCGCTTCATGTCGGCGAAGGCTTTCCGGTAGTGCTCGAGCTGCGCGGGCCAGTTGCGGGCGACTTCGGATTCCTTGAACTCGGGGTTCTCGCGGCCTGGCATTTGAAACTCGCGCGCCTCGAGCGACAGCGCGGGCTGCGGGATGAAATCGAGCCGCCCCAGGCTGCGCACGATCTCGCCGCCGAGTTTTTCGCCGAAAACCTCCTCTTTGACCGAGTAGATCGGGTTCACATCGCCGCACGCGCCAGTGAGAAAGAGCGCGGGCACGTCGTAGCCGATGTGGTCGCTGACATATCGCTGCACCGCGCCGGGGAAATCGGCGGAGACGCTCAAGTCGCGCGCGTTCGCCGCGTGGCAGGCGAAGTTGTAGAGCACCGCCTTGCACTTCTGGTCCGCGCCGATGAACGCGAGCACGTCGAAATCGGGATCGGACGGGCCTTCAGCGGGATACTTGTCACGCTCGTCGGGCTTCAACTGCCAGCGGTTCCATGCGTGGCCGTCCTTGATGACGCGGCGGCATTCGCTCACGCCCTCCGCGCGGCACTCCGCCATGCCGAGCCGGCAGGGCGAGAGATTCTGCGCCGCTTTCGCCACTGCCTCGGCGATGGGCGTGACAAGCTGGTCCGGGTAGTAGCTCCATAACGGCCCGCGATGCGTGTGCGACGAGCAGATGATGACATGGCTCGCCGGGATGCCGGTGTTTTTCTCGATCTGCCGCCGCGCACGCTCCGAGTGCTCCACGGGGTACTTCAACGTGTCGAGAGTGACGATGGCAATCTTTTGCCGCCCATCCGACAAGACCACCGCCCGAGCATACAGCCGGTATTTGATCGCGGTGGACATCAACCGGCTCGGCGAGCCCGCGAGCACCACCGGTTCCGCAGGCGTGATGTCCACGCTGCCGACACCCGCGTCGATGAGTCCCCCGGCGGGCGCGGCAACGACATCGCCGCTGAGGCACACGGCGAACGCGAGGAAATGGATGGGGACCAAGGCAAGCAGGCGGTAAAAAAGCATCGCCGGATTCTACTGCATGGTCAGTTGTGAAGCGATGGCAGTTTCAAATGATTGCTGATGCCGTTTTTCGCGCACACGGCGCCTGGGGGGGAACGTAGTTGATCGAAGAGGCTCCCGCGATAGCCTCCATCAACACCATGAGTAATATCGTCACCCGCCGCCAGTTTGTGAACAAAGGCGCCCTCAGCCTGATGTCCGCGGCTTTACCGACGGGGCTTGCGAAACAAGTCGTGGCAGGCGAGTCGCCCGGAGACGACGAAAAAATCCGCCCGGTTTGCGAGAGCACCCTCGCCTATCTGCTGCGCGTCCAGGATTTCAAACCGGGCGAATATCACGGCTCGTTCTGGAGCGAGAAGGCTTATCATGGGCCGCTGCTGGACTATCACGCGGGCGGCAGCCATCACCATCGCTCGGCGGGCAGCGCCGCGCTGTCCTTGTGGCTCATCGGGCTAAGGAGAAACGATGCCGAACTGAAACATCGCGCGGAGGCGGCGTTCGACTGGCTGGCGGCACGGCAGCGGCCGGGTGGCGGTTACTTTGAGATCCAGAACAACGAGAAACCCAGCGACTGGGAGCGCACCGGTTTGGAGGAGTGCTCGACGATCGAGACGGCCTTTGTGGCACGCGGCCTGGGTCATGCGCTGCTGCTCGGCCTGCCGCCGAAGAAGCTCTACAGCGACTGCCTGCAACGCGCGGGCCTCTGGCAGCTCGGCATCGAATGGCCGCCGGGGTCCGGCATCTTCCCCCACCATGAGCGCTCGCCGCATGACACACTCAACGCCAACCTGCACGCCGCCGAGACGCTGATGGCGGCATTCAAGGCATCGGAGATGGTTTTCCAGCGGCCCGTGAACATTTTCCAACAGGGCGCCCGGCGCGGCGTGCTGCACACGTTGACGCTGCAATCGAAGGACGGCAGTTTCCCGTATCGGGGTACGGGAGGTGTCACGATCAACTATACCTCGCTGGTGCTCTGGTGCCTGCTCAACATCCACGACCTGCTGCGTGATCCGATGCAGCCCGGCGCTGGCCGGGATTTGCAGCTCGATGCCGCCGCCGCCAGACGCATCGCCGCTTTCGCGCCACCCGACGCGCTGCGCAAAGCCTTCGACAGCGCCACCGGCTTTCTCCGCGGCTGCGTGGACGCGGACGGCAGCCTGCTCTGGGAGAAAAACGAAACCTCCACCGCCAGACACAATCTCTGGACCTATGTGATCACTTACAACGTGCTTCGCCGCATCGGTGGCGAGCGAAACACGGAGACGGCGGCGCGATTGCTGAAGACCATCCTGGGCAAGCGCACCAAGTCCGGTCTGCTGCCCATGCGCGACCGGGGCGAAGAGATCACGGAATGCGCCTACATGCAGGCCGACATGCTGCTGTTCCTGCTGCCGTTCTCCGGGCTGGTCTGAGCCGGCGGACGAGACTTGAGTACCGTTCGCTGCCTTGAAATCTATTTCACCGGTTTCAAGAGGCACTCCTTCGCGTGGGAGAACAGCGGCGGGACGCCTTGGAGCTGGACGTGGAAGTCCTCCAGCACGCCGGCGCCGGGTTTGTCGAGGCGGAGGCTCCAGATTTCGCCTTCGGCGGCTTTTTCCGGCTTGGCGATGAATTGATGCGCCTGGGTGATGGTGTCCTTTTCCTCGACGAGGTTTCCTGCGGGATCGAGCAGCGCGGCCTTCACGCCTTCGCTGCCACCACCTCCGGAGACCTTCACGGCAAACTCCTTGGCGCCCGGAGGCACCCAGAAGAAGTAGCGGCCCGTCGTGCCGAGGAGATGGAAGGCCGCGCTCTGCGAGTAGAGGCACACGCGATGGCTGGCGGAGTTCACCGTGGAGGTGAACTGGCCCGCCTCGCAGATGATTTTATGCGCGCCAGTTTCGGCGGCAGTGAATTCATAGGCGCTCTGCTCTCCGCCTGCGGCCTGTTTGAGCTTCGTGAGCTTTCCCGAAGGCAAAAGCAGGCTGACGGCGGCGGATTTCGGCTCCGCTTTGCCGACGACGCCGATAGACACGGTGAACACCGCCTTCCCGCCAGCCTCGGCCCACAGCAGCCACTCCGAAAGACCGCGTTGGCGGGCATGATTGCGTTGTTTGGCATCGGGCTTCGCTGCGGGCATGGCCGGAGCCAGATTTGCAGCCTTCACATCCATGCGGGCGATCTTTCTGAAGGAGCGAAACGGCATCCACTCTGCAATCAGCTCCGGCGTGAGGCGGTACGTCGTCTGCTGCTCTCCGCGTTTCATGATGAGCGTGCCGGTGATGCCGCTCAGGCCTACGCCGCCCGACAGATCCTGGTAGGACATCGGCAGGCGGTCGTGACGGTCGGTGATGGTGCAGTGGTCGAAGCGCACATTGCCGAAATCACCCGTTCCCATGGCCTGGCTGGTGAACGCGATGGGGGTGGTCGCCGGCTCGTTCGTGACGGCATCGGTGATGCGGCAGTCCACGAAATTCACGCGTGCGCCATTGGCGGGGTTGTTGCCGATGACGACGCCTGCCCGCTCGCCCGCCTCGAAGTCGCAGTTGATGAAATCCGCCGCGCCCTTCACGCCGGCGGTTTCCGTGTCGTTGCCGGTGACAAAGCGCACCGAGCTGTTGCCGCCACGCGCGCGGCAGTTCTCGATGCGGATGGAAATCGGCGTGGAGGCGGCATTCAGCGGGCGCAGGTAGAAGAGGAAGGCTCCTCCCTGGTTGTTTTCGGAGACGCAGTTGCGCATGACGCAGTTGACCAGCTCCTCGGACGCGTCGTTTGGCTCGAAATCAATGCCTGCCATCGGCGCGGTGCCGCCCGTGTCCTTCAACACGCAGTCCTCGATGAGCAGATCGCGCGCGCTGATGACGCTGATGCCCTGGCGATAGTTGTTGATGCAGTTCACACCCTTGATGACAACGTCGGAGCACGGCACGCCGCGCTTGGCGACGCCGAGATAAATGCCATCACCGCCGCTGTCCGCCAGCGTCAGGCCGGTGACGCGCACCTGAGAACAACTGCGGAAGCTCAGCACGTTCCGCCATTCGGCGTGCTTGTAGTGCTTCGGGTCGTCGTAGTCCTGCTTCCACATCTTCAGCGTCGCTCCGTGGCCGGTGAGGGTGATGTCCGACTTCAATTCCGCGCTGAAGAGGCTGGCGGTCGGCTCATGGAACCCGCCACGCTTTGCCTGCACGACGACGCCTTTCTCAAAGACGATCTCCTGATCTCCCGCGAGCCGCAGCCTGTCCGTGATCCACGGCGCGCCCATGTCCTCGATGATGAGCTTCTTCGCCCCCGACTTGATGGCCGCCTGCAAAGCAGCGGTCGAGTCCACCGGATCAAATCCCCACCACGCCGCACGTGCCTCGGTGCGCTTGCCGGAGGCGACTTCGGCGATGGCCGTTTGGTCCGGCGGCGTCGGCCCAGGCGCGGCATTGACGTGGCTGTGCAGCAGGACCAGGGAAAAGAGGCTGGAAAGGGCGAGACGTTTCATGACGATTCGAGGAAGCACCACCTGATAGCATGAAAGAGCGCTGGTTGGTGTTTTTTGCTTCCTTCATCAACGGGAGACTCGTGAATCGCAAGAATGACGGCAAGCGGGCGTGGTGCGGCTGGCGCAAGAAGGCGGCACTGCACATGGGTGATGCTCGCGCGTTGCCAGGAATCGCCCGCGGCTATTCCCGGCCTTTTCGTCCGGCTTTGGGGTCAAGAGGCCGCTTCATGGCCTCGGCCTGGTCGCGGAAGTAGCTGAACCATTTGGCGATCAGCGCGGCGATCTCCTTCTTTTCCGTCGCCGAGGAGAGTTCCTCAATGGTGCGGCCCCAGTAAAAGCTCACATGACCCTCCGCGCGGGCGCGTGATTTTTTCAGGAACTCATCCATCTCCTCGATCGTGCAGTTCAACGGAAAGGTCTCCTCGATCACCAGCGGTTTGCCGAGGTCATACACGGCCAGCGCGGCGAGCGCTTTCTCGACACCGCCCTTCTCGGGGTAAAGGTGGATGCTCACGAAGTCGAACACGTCGGTCACCTCCGGCGCGTAAAAGACCGGCTTCGCCCCAGGCCAGGTGTGCGCCCAGGGAATGACGCCGACGGTGATGAGGTGAGCGGGATCCTCGGCGCGGATCGCCTTGGTGAGCAAGGCGGACCACTCCTTTGCAACCTCGATGTTGGTGCGAGGCGCCGGGGCGTGGGCAATGCGCTGGACGAAGTGCTTCCCGCCCAGCTCGCCGGCGAGCCAGCCTTCCTCTTTTTTCCCGCCGATGACCGGCTCGTTCATCAGGTCGTAACAAAACACCGCGGGCGACTCGCGGCAGGCGCGGGCGATGGCCGCCCAAAACCTGGCCTGCACCTGCCAGCGCGCGGGCGCGTCCATCGCATCATACCAGGGCGGCGTGTCAGCCTTGTGATAGCAGCCGAGGCCGGTGAGGTCGAGATACAGCCCGGTCTCCTCCGCCAGGGCGAGCAGCTTGCGCAGTTGGGCGAGCGATTTTTCATCCGCCTTGTCCGGCCCCGACATGAACCTGCCGAGCTGTAGATGCACGCGCACCACATTCGCGCCGAGGTCGCGCATCTCGCGGAAATCCGCGCGCACCACCTCCCATTCGTCATGCCAGTAATCCTCGATCAACCGCCCGTTCTCGCCCTCGCTGTCGTGGTCATAGTTGACCCCCCAGACACGGAACGGACGTCCCGAACCAGCCAGCACGAAGGACTGGCCGTCACGGCTCACCCGCACAGGCTCGAGCGCGCTGGTTGACGGCACGGGCAGCCACGTCGCAAACAACAGCGTGAGGAGAATGCGGAATGATGTGAACATGGAGGAAGAACGCCGCGTCCGGCCGTCATGATGCGCCATTCAGGGAGGTTTGTGCCCAAGAACTCACTCTTGCCACCTGCCTTTGCAAAAACTCACGTTCGGCCTCCAGCGGTGCCAGCTCGGCGGCGCGCTGCCATGCTGCGCGGGCCTCGGCGGGGTGGCCGAGTTTGCTGATGAAACTGGCGCGGATGGCGTGATACAAATGCTGCGTCTCCAGCGAATGACGGCCGCGGATGCTTTCGAGAGCCTCCAGTCCGGCGCGCGGCCCCTTCACGCGGGCGAGAGCCACGCTGCGGTTCATGGCGACGATGGATGTGGGCTTGATGAGCAGGAGTTGATCGTAAAGACTCAGAATGCGCGCCCAGTCTGTGCCCGCTTCATCCGCGGCGAGGCAGTGACAGGCGGCGATGCCGGCCTCGATGTCAGCCTTGCCGGACGTCTTGTCCCACTGGCCGCGTAAGAGGAGAAGAAAGTCGGATGTAGATGCGCTCATGGACTGGCAGGAGCAGGCGCGGTGACATGTTTGGCTGCATCAGCGAGGCCGATGAGGATTTTCTTGAGCATGGTGGGTGGGTTGGTGCGGGTTGAATGCTGTTACTGCCGGGTGAAGACCACGGGCGGGCCGCAGGGGCAGAGTTTGCCGTTTTCCATGGCCACACCGGCCAGCTTGAAGTGATTCGCATCAAGGAAGGTGTAGGTGGCGCCGTGCATGTGCTTGTCTTTGGTGACATTCAGGCCGGGCGTCGGCGCCAGATCAAAGGTGAGGGAGTCGGCGGTGGCCTTCGCCAGCTTCATGCGCGGCTGGTTCCGCAGCATGCAGTAGTGGGTCATCGTCAGCTTGCCATTCACGTCGTGATAGACGCTGAGCATCTCCATCGGCGTGCCTTGGGCGAAACGCTCCTCGATCACGGAATCTCCGGCGATGAGGCGGAACTCGGTGATCATCTTCCCCATCTCGGGGGATTCACCGGACCATTTGCCGACGAGGGATTTCATGCGCTCAAAGGCGGCGGAGCCTTTGTGAGGCGGCATGACGGCACCGGCGTTGGACGCAGGCTTGCCGGTTTGACATGAGGTGAGCGCCGCGCAGGCGGCGAGGGTGATGAGGAGGGCGCGTTGGTTCATGATGATGCTGGGTTCGTGGTTCCGGGATGAGCTCCCGTCACAGCACGACGAGTGTGCGCCCCTGACGAGGACATGAAAATGAAAAAAATCCGGAACCCTGCGCGGCAGGCCGCTGCTCAGCGCTGCGTGCGGGTAGTGGATGGCGTTGTGTGGCCATTCACGGTGAAGGTGAGTTTTTCGGCCACCGGTGTGATCAGTTTTTTGACCAGCACCTTGCCACGGCTGACCACGGAGACGCTGCGTGGCCGGCTGGCCTCCGGCACGTTGACGTGGAATTTGTGCATGACGGGGCCTTTCAGGCGCTGGCCGGTGAGGGGTTCGCTGTCGAGGCGGAAGCGCAGCACGGTGCCGGCGGCGGTTTCGACCACGAGCTGGGTGTCTGCCTCACCCACGGTGCCACTGTCGTCAGCATAACAGAAGCCGCAGGCTCCGTGCAGCGCGGGATAGATGTAGCTGGGCCTCTCTCCAGCGGGATCGTAGTAGCCGATGAGCGTCACCACGGGCACGCCGAATGCCTGCGGCTTGCGGGTCAGGCCCGGCTGCGAGGACTCGCCCTCGCTCCAGGTTTTTCCGTCGGAGGTGTAGCTCTTTTTGAAGCCGCGGGAGATGGTGATCTGCCCGTCATTGATGTGGAGGGTGCTGTTGTAGCCAGCGCCGTGATCGAGGCTGACGGTGCGGCCTTTGTTGGCCGCGGCAGCGGGCGGGAGATGGATTTCCTTGTTCCAATTCCCGTCTCCCATCGTGATCTTCACAAGGTCATGCCTGACGAGCAGCGCGGCGAGTTTTTCCGCGCTGAGGTCCTCCACCGGGGCGGTCGTCTCGCGGCTCACATCCAGGCGGTGACGGTAAGGCTCCATGCGCGCGGTGCTGGCGTTCCATTTGCTGAAACCGGTGGGAGAGACGGCGTCGAAGACGGCTTTGCCTTCGAGAAATCGCTGGATGATCGTGGCCACATACGGGGTGTAGAGGGTGAAGCGGTTGAAGTTCGAAAAGGGCGAGCCGCCGGCCATGGCGTCCTTGCCGAAGGAGCGTCCGTCAAAGGGCGGCTGGCACTCTTCATCCTGGCAGGTGTCCTTGCCGCTGCGGGTGGGATAAAAATTCGGGATGAAGCGGTTTTTGTCCGCGTCCCAGCCCCAGGTGGAGTTGATGCTGCCGGCGCTGCGATGCACGGAACCTTTGAAGCCGCCGACGTAGTGGCCGAGGCCGTAGTTGTGCCCCACTTCGTGGCTGAACTCGTTGCCGATCGTGTTGTCGAGGGTGACGATGCCGCCGCCGCCGGAGCCGCCATGCACTTTGATGCCGTTGGCATACCTGCCGCGGTTCGTGTGCGCGGCGAGCTGCGCGGCGGTGTAGGGATGGCTTTTCTCACCCTGGCCGGGCGTGCTGTGCAGGCCGTAGTTCGCGTTGTCGATGCCGTGGGAGATGAGCTCCTTGCCGATGCTCTGGCGCATGCCGCCGGTGTGCCAGCCGCCCTCGCCGGGGTCTTGCTCTTTGAGCAGCGTGCCATCAGGCATCATCACCTCCGTGAGGGTGAGCGGGGCGTATTGCGCCACGATGAGGCGGCTCACGGGCACGGTTTGGAAATACTCGCGGTGCGCCTCAGGGTCCCTGGCAAAGGCAAACTCGCCGCGCGGCGTGGTCAGCATGCCCACATCGATGGTGTGGATGAGCAACTGCGTGGGCGCGCCCACTTTCACATCGCCGAGCGTGCCGCTGGCGGCGCCCTGGCGGAGTTCGAGCACCAGGCCGGGCGCGATCCACTCCGCCGGCAGCACGCCGCTCCAAGTGTGCTCGGCATAGACGATGGCGTTGTTGTCCAGCTCGCCGTCCTGAAACCATTTTCCGCCCAGGCATTTGAATTGAAGGCTCTGCCCGCGTGAGATGGGCGTCTTCCTCTCACGAAAGTGGATGGTGGAGCCGTAGCCGGCCTGGGACTTCACGCGGACCATTTTCCCATCCAACGCTGAATCCACCGGCAGGTAAATGTCACGCACCCAGCGGCCATCCGCCGTCTCGATGTCCACCACGGCGTTGTTTTTGAGCAGATCGGTGAGGAAGGCCCCTTTCGCGTCGCTGAGATTTCCCAGCTCGCTGCGCAGCGCCTTGCTGGGGCCTGCCAGCGGCGTGAAATCGATCCCGCCCTCCGGCACATCCTCCACATGAAACGCGGTCTTCGGCAGCAGCTTCGGCGCGGCGAGCTTCAGCGCGCCGAGAGCCTTCCCCTGCGCATCACGGGCGCTGAGGATCATCGGCGTGATGTCATCCGGCTTCAGCGGGCGCACCAGCAGCAGGCTCCTGCGCAGGCCGATGAGGTGCGGCTGATCGTCCCCCTCACGCGGATGCGCCGGGATGATCTGGCTCTGCGCAAACCGCACCTCGGCCGCCAGCGTCCCCTGCAAATCATTGACCGGGGCCGTGGTGTTAAACACCAGCGGAGCCGCCGCATGCAATGTCGCAGCAGATGAGACAGTGATCAGCATCGCGGCGAAGGAGGAGGAAAGTGGCTTGATGGGCATGGCAGGAGAGTTTGAGACCGGTGACCGGCCCAAAAACAACGCAACAGCCGCCGAAGGATTAGGGAGACACTGAACAATTCATCAACCGCCGAGGCACGATGAACGCGGAGGTTGATTCCCGACGGTTCTTCTCTGCATCCATCCTGCCTCTGTGGTTTGATTCAGCGCTTCCTTGGAGTTTGTCTTCCGGCTGCCGCATTTCGCGACGGCACAACTCCACAGGTTCGCTCCATGGGCGCGGGCAGCTTCCCCGCGCGCGGCCTTCACCCCTCACAGCCCGCGTCATCGGGCCGTTCTCCCAAACTCACGAAAAACCAAAAAAGTTCCGCGACACCTCCGGGTGTTATCAGTCCCCCCTGAATGCGCGCAACGCACTTTCACGCCAGCTCCCGTGCGCAATACCACAGCGCGCGCGGCAGGTGGAAGGGGCCTTTGAACATGTTGCCTTTGGCAGGTTGGGACACGCTGCCGTCGCGATGGAGGTAGCCGAACCACTCGCCGTGCTCGCGGTCGGGGAAATGGGTGAAGGCCCAGTCGTGGACTTGCGCGTGCATTTTCGCGTAACGGGCTTCGCCGGTGAGTTTCCAGGCAAGCAGCGTGGCGATGAGGGCCTCGTTGTGCGGCCACCAGAATTTCATGTCATGCCAGTATTCCTGCACGGGCCTGCCGTTCAGCTCGGCGAAGTAGAGCATGCCGCCGTGCTCCGCGTCCCAGCCGCGCGCCCACATCCAGTCGAGGATTTGCGCGCCGAGGGCGATGAGGCGCGGCTCGCCGCGGTGGCGGCCTTCATGCATGATGAACCAGGCGCACTCGATGGCGTGGCCGGGATTCAACGTCGTCCCGTCGATGTGATGGATGATCTCACCGCCCGGCGCGACGACTTCCATGAGCGCCTGATGCTCCGGCTTCAAAAAGTCGCGCTCGATCTCGGTGATGAAGGCGGTGATCCACTCGCCGCACGTTTTTCCTGAGACGGCGATGTCGCCGAGGTTCGCGCGGAGTTCCTGGGCGGTGACGATGCCGATCATGAGCGCGCCGATGCCTTTCATCGGGCGTGTGGGCTCGAATTTCGCCAGCATGGCGCCCGGCTCGAAGCTGAGGCGCAGATAGGCGGCCCACGCTTTCACCGCGTCGGCGGCGGCGCGTTGCTCGCCGGTGGCTTTGGCAAAGGCGGCGTAGCTGATGGCGGCGAAGCTCTCGCTGAAAACGTAGCGCCGCATGCGCAGCGGCGCGCCTTCGCGGGTGACGGTGAACCACATTTTGCCTTCGGGAGAATGGCAATGCTTGCGCGAGAACTCGACACAGGAGCGCGCCGCCTCCAGCCACTCGGGGCGCGGCTCGACGGTGTTGTAAAGTGTGCCAAACATCCAGCCCGCGCGGCCCTGGAACCACACGCTCTTGTCGGTATCGAGGCGCGAGCCGTCGCGATCGAGCGCGGTGATGATGCCGCCGTGCTCGCGATCCATGCCGTGACGGAGCCAGAAGGGCATCACGTCATCGACGAGGGTGCTGCGATAGAGCTCCGCGAGGTGTGCGCGGCTTCCGGGGGTGGTGAGATCGGTGTGTGTGGCGTTGTGCATATTCGGGGGAGGATCGGACCGGTCGACCGGATGCGGGGAAGCGTTTTTGTTCAATCAATCATTGCGCGTCCACCAGCGCCCCGGCCCGCTCGATCGCTGCGTCCATGTCGGGGCAGAAATTTTCCTTGCCGAGGCGTTCGACGAAACCACCCCTGCCGAGCGCCGTCAAGGGATGGGTGTGGACGCCTGCAATGAGGAGCTGCCCTCCGTGCGCACGGACGTCGTCGTGAAAGTCCTCCAGCGCGTGCAGGCCGGTGGCGTCGAGGGCGAGCACGCGGGTCATGCCGAGGACGATGACGCGCGGCTTCTGGTCGCTGCGGGTCAGGATGCTCTCCAGCCGGTCGGTGGCCCCGAACATGAATGCGCCCTGAAGCTGGAAGGCAACCACGCCGGGCGGCAGCGTCTTGCCATGCAGCGACTGCGGACCGTCGTAGTCGAGCGCGCGCTCGTCCACGCTGATGAGCTTCGTGGTTTCAGCGATGCGCCGGATGAAAAGGACGCTGGAGAGCACCATGCCGACTTCGACGGCGATGGTGATGTCCGTCAGCACGGTGAGCGAGAAAGTGAGCAGGAAGACGGCGACATCGCTGCGCGGCCAGTGGCGCAGCCGGGCGAAGTGACGCCACTCCCCCATGTTCAGCGCGACGACGACGAGCACCGCGCTGAGCACCGGCAGCGGGACGTGGCACGCGAGCGGCCCGCCGGCGAGGACGACGCCAAGGATGGTGAGCGAGTGAATCATCCCGGCGACGGGGCTGCGCGCGCCGCTGCGGATGTTCGCGGCAGTGCGAGCGAGGGCACCGGTGGCGGGAAGCCCGGCGAAAAGCGCGCTGCCGATGTTCGCGAGGCCCTGCGCGCACAGTTCGGTGTTCGAGTCGTGCCTGTCCTCGATCATGCCGTCCGCGACGACGGCACAAAGCAGCGACTCGATGGCCGCGAGCAGCGCGATGGTGAAGGCCGGACGGATGAGCCCGCCGAGCGCGCTCCAGTCGAAATCCGGAACCCGCGGCACCGGCAGGCTGCGCGGGATCGCATCGGCGCCGAAGCGAGTGCCGATGGTCTCCACCGGGATGCGGAACGCTACGACCAGCACCGTGCCGGCGACGACCGCCACGATGCTCGCGGGAACATGCCGCCCCCATCGCTGCGGCCATGCCTTCAATATCGCGAGCGAGCCCGCGGCGACGCCCACGCTCGGCCAGTGCAGGGTGTCGATGTGCGCCACGAGGACGCGCATTTTATGGATGAATTCCGCAGGCACCGCGCCGGGGATGCTGAGGCCGAGGAAGTCCTTCACCTGCGTGCTGAAGATGTAGATCGCGATTCCGGCGGTGAACCCGGCGATGACGGGCATGGGGATGTATTTGATCATCACGCCCAGCCGTGCGGCGCCCATGACGATGAGCATCACGCCCGCGAGCAGCGTGCAGACGACGAGCCCGTCCACGCCGTAGCCTTGCGCGACGCCGACGACGACCGGGATGAACGCCGCGGTCGGCCCGCCGATTTGAACCCGGGAGCCGCTGCACGCGGCGGTGAGGAATCCCGCGATGATCGCCGTGACCACGCCCACGCCCGGCGTGCGTTCGCTGGCGATGCCCAACGCCATCGAGAGCGCCAGCGCGATGATGCCCACGGTCGCTCCTGCGGCGAAATCGGCGAAGAAATCCGCTCGCGAGTAGCGGTGGAAGATTTCGAAAAGGCGCGGGCGAAAGAACGAGCGCATGTTGGCGATCACTGGTGGCCTGCCGCGGAAACGCTCGCAAGCCGGAACCCGGAGCAGGCATCATTTCGGGATGATTCGCGCGCGTCCCGCGCCACCGGCGGGGATTGTTGGGCCGTGCCGCAGCCGGATCGGCTCCCGCCATCAAGCAGCACGCCGAGCTGGGAGCGGCTGTCGGCGTGGGTGAGATCAGTGGTCATGGCGCGGCGAGCAACTCGCGGAGCTTGGGTTCGAGGGCTGTGGCCCAGAGGGCGTAGCCTTTGGGACTGAGGTGGAGGAGGTCGGGCATGACTTCTTTGCTCACGGCGCCGCCGGGGCCGGTGAAGGCGTTGCCGATGTCGAGGAAGTGGTCGCGCCAGGCGTTGGCTTCGGAGAAGGTGCGCGCCCACAGCTCCTCGGGGGAAGGATAGGCCGCCACATCCCCCTCCTTGCCGGTGTGCATGTCGATGCCGTAGATGCCCTTCCCGTTCGTCGCGTAGGTGAAGCGGATCGCCAGCTTCCCCGCATAGTCCTTCGCCTGCCCCACGCCTTCGGTGTGGGCTTCCGAAACGGCTTTCGCTTCCACCACCGCCAGCTTCGTATTCCGGTATTCCAGAAGATAATCCGCCTTCAGCACCTTCCCGCGCTTGCCTTTCCCTTCGATGCGCCCCGGCGCGATGACAAACTCCCGTCGGATGCGGCTGCCCGGAACCACGCCCCAGCCTGCGGCGGCGAGCGCGGGGTCAATGAGTTCAGCGCGGGTTTCGGATTCGTTCATGGTGTGTCGAGGGTCACGTTGCTCAACAGCGCAAAGAGCGGCGCGTTGATGTAGAAGTTCGTCCTGCCGACCTTGCGCTTCGTCACGAAGCCCGCCGCGGTCAGTTGATCCAGATACTTTGCCGCCGTGATGCGCGACACGGAAAGTTCGCGCTCGACGAACTCAATCTTCGTGTAGGGGTAACGGAAGAGGTTGTTCAGCAGATCCTGGCTGTAGAGCTTCGGCAGCTTGTCCCGCATGTCGTGCTTGGTCTTCAGCATCAGTTCACGCAAGGCTGTCACCGATGAGATCGCACTGCGCGAGGTCAGTGCCACGCCCCGCAGAATGTAGAGGCACCATTCCGCCCAGCGATCCTCATCACGCACCGTTTGCAGCAGACGGTAGTAGTCCGCCTTCGTCGTCGTGATGTAGCGGCTGAGATAAAGCACCGGCACATCCAGCAGGCCGTCGCGCTGCATCATCAACAAATTGAGGATGCGCCCCGTGCGGCCATTGCCGTCATAGAAAGGGTGAATGCTCTCGAACTGATGATGCGCGATGGCCATGCGCAGCAGAGGATCCAGACCGTCGTCTGCGTGGATGAAGTCGATGAGGTTTCCCATCAATCGCTCCACCGCGGCGGCATCCTGCGGCGGCTCATAGACCACCTTTCCTGTCGCTTCATTCTTCAAGACTGTGCCCGGTAGCCTGCGCAAGCCCGCACGGTTTTGCTCCAGTTCCGCCTGCACGGCCAGCACCGTCTCCAGCCGGATCAGGCGCGAATCCCGGACGGCTTCGTAGCCCGTGCGCAGGGCGGACACATAGTGCCGCACCTCCTTCGCGGCGGGAGTCACCGCCGCATCAGACTGAGAGGCGAAGATCTGGTCGTGCGTGGTGATGATGTTCTCGATCTCCGAGCTGTCCTTCGCCTCCTGGATGCCCAGTGTGTCCAGCAGGATGCCCTGATTCGGCAGCGAGGCACACAAGCCCTTCAGCTCCGCCAAATGCCGGTGCGCTTCGGTGAGCGCGGCCCAGACCTCGCGAGTTTCCAGCGAGGTTGGATCCTGAAGCGGCAATGGACGCAGCGTGTTCATGTAAAGAAAATCGGCGTTCCCTTATCACGTTGCCGCCAACCTGTAAAGAATGGATGCGTTTGTTGAGCACGAGCGCCGGGATGTGTCGAAGAAACGACGTTTTTTCGGCGCGAGCAGTCTCCTGTGGCGATGGCATGGATATGCCCGGCCCCGTGGACCGCAAGTCAGGGTTCCGGTCCAGCCGCTCACAGCGCCCCGGCGAAGGCCCGGTGCAGCAGGGCCTGCTTCAACTCCGCCAGTGCCGCCGACTGCCGCGCATACACCCCCGCCAGCCGCTGCGTCTCGGCGGAGAGCGCGTCGAGTTGAGTGGCGATGCGGCGTTGTTCGGGGAGCGGAGGAGTCGGAATCGGATACGTTTTCAGCTTCGCGCCGTTAATGTTTGCTTGGTTGACGCTCGAAATCACAACCGTCTTCCCGTAGTCGAAGGCAATGCGGCTGTTTAGAAAGTAGTTCAAGTAGTCCGCGTCGAGCAGGTCTTCCTTTCGGTGAATACGAATGAGGTAGCCGGCAAAGATTGCGGGCCGTTCGCCTTTGTAGATTGCGGTTTTCCCAACCAGCTCAGGGCTGTTTGTCCGATTGAACAAAACGTCATTATGCTTGAGCTGGTATCTTTCGTTTTCCGCTTCGTTGTCAGAATAAACGAGATTTCCCCAATCAAGCCTGCCGTCTTGAATATTCCCCATTCGCAGCACGGGCAACCTTCCTTCCTTCTTGGATTTCGAGGAAGACCCATACTCCACAGCCGTGCATAGCTCCCCCAGCGTCCTCTCCACCCACCCGTTTCCGCGTTGGGAGAAGACGGCTTGGAGGTGGCTGGCGAAGAGGGCGCGGGCGTTTTGGAGGTTCTGTTCGGCGTTGGCTTTGGCGCGCGCCAGCCCGGCAAACGCTTCGTCCAGCACCCCCACGATCCGCCGCTGCTCGGCCAGCGGGGGGAGGGGGAACGGCTGCGAGCGGACGTCGCCGTCTGTAACAGCAGGATAGCTCGCGCCCTTCTGCAGCTTCTCCATTGCAGCCATGAAGTCTCCGGTTTGGAGAAAGTAGAAGACGAAGCGGGCATCCACCGCGGGTGTAGCGCGAAGAACAAAGTAACCCGTGCTGCAAACCTGCTCGTCCAGTTCTTCGGGCACGATGGCGATTCTGCGGAGCGTCGGGCGAATCGTCGCAAAGAGGATGTCGTTGGTTCTGACAAGCCGTCGCGCTCGGCTCGGCGCGTCTTTTCCTTTCAGACGCTGGGTTTCCTGGATCGTGAGTGTTTCATTCGAGACGCTGGAAACGTCGATGTAGTCGAACTCAGCGTTTGGCGAGCGTGTCGGGTCGGTGGTTTCAGTTTTCGCCAACACCTCCCCCAGCTTCTTCCACTCCCACCCCTCCTTCATTCCATCTTCCCGCTGTTTCCCTTGGTCTCCATTATCCTTCTCGTAAAACAGAACTCCCACTCGTTCGATGTGGTTGAGCAGGGAGTCGTTCTTAATTTGGCGGCGGAGGGAGAGATCGAATGGGTAGGGCAGGAGGAGGTCGTCGAGTTCGGTTTCGATGCGGGAAAGGACTCTGAGGTTCAGATCCTTGCCCGTGAGCGTGAGATCGATGTCCGATCCCTCGCGCTGGGTTCCCATGGCGCGGGAGCCGTAGAGAATGGCCTGCTTCAGCTCCGGATGGCGGGCAAAGACCGCGCGGATCTGTTCGATGCTTTCGCTGGGAAGGCCGTAGGGCATGGTCAGAGTTTGCCTGTGAGCAGGACGCGCAGTTGCTCGAACTCGGGATAATAGGAAGCAATGATGAGGGCGACAATCTCATCGGCAGTTTCCTGGTTGTAGGTATGGGAGGTCTGGTTGCGACTCTTGATCATCTCCATCCATGCCTCGCTGTTGCCGATCAGTTGATTCTGGAAGGCCAATCGGGTGGCATCGCGACTGCCGACGATGGAGGGATCAGCACCCTGATAGATCAGGTAATCCTTGAGCGTGTTCCAAGCCAGTTCATGCGTGAACTCAAAAGCCTGGATCAGCCCTTGTTGCTCCAGGTCGGTCAGTTCCCGCTCCGTCGCCAACTCGACGGCGTCACTTAGGCGGACAAGTGCTTTGGTGAAGTTTTGAAATCGCTGTTTCCAGCGGATGTCTTGCGGGGCATTCATGAGTGCTTAGTCGGTGAATCGTGAACCCAGGAGGGCTTTGATTTTTTGTAAAGAAGCCTGGGCTTCGGTGTCGAGCTGCTGCATTTCCGCAATGATTTGTTCGGGGCTGCGGTGCTGCACTTCCTCGCCGCCGTTGGGGTTTTTCACGGAGAGGTCCCAGGTCGCCGGGTCGATGTCCCTGGCCTCCACGCTCCAGCTCCGGTCGGAGTCGGCGAAGGTCTTCTGTTTCTCAATGAAGTCCGCGAGGTCCGCGTCGTTGAGCGGGTTGATTTTGCCGAGGTTGCGGCCGGGGTCGAGCTGGTAGAACCAGACGCGGCGGGTGGGCGCGCCTTTTTCAAAGAACAGGACCACGGTCTTCACGCCCGCGCCCTGGAAGGTGCCGCCGGGGCAGTCGAGCACGGTGTGGAGGTTGCAGCTTTCCAGCAGGTGTTTTCTGAGGCTGACGGAGGCGTTGTCGGTGTTGGAAAGGAAGGTGTTCTTGATGACCACGCCGGCGCGGCCGCCGGCCTTGAGGGTCTTGATGAAGTGCTGGAGGAAGAGGAAGGCCGTCTCGCCGGTGCGGATGGGGAAGTTCTGCTGCACCTCCGGGCGCTCCTTGCCGCCGAAGGGCGGATTGGCCAGCACGATGTGGTGGCGGTCCTTTTCCTGAATGTCGGCGAGGTTCTCCGCGAGGGTGTTGGTGTGGACGAGGTTGGGTGCTTCGATGCCGTGGAGGATGAGGTTCATCACGCCGATGACGTAGGCGAGGGACTTCTTCTCCTTGCCGTAAAAGGTTTTGGTTTGGAGGGTCGCCAAATCCTTCGTCGCCAATTTGGTCGCCTGGGTCAGATAATCATACGACTCGCACAAGAACCCGGCGGAGCCGCAGGCGCCGTCGTAGATGGTCTCGCCGATGCGGGGCGCGACGACGCGGATGATGGCGCGGATGAGCGGGCGCGGCGTGTAGTATTCGCCGCCGTTGCGCCCGGCGTTGCCCATGTTCCTGATCTTGGCCTCGTAGAGGTGGGACAGCTCGTGCTTTTCCTTCTGCGTCCCAAACCGCAGTTCGTCCACATGGTCGATGATGTCGCGCAGGTTGTAGCCGCTTTGGATCTTGTTGCGGATCTCGCCGAAAATTTCCCCGATCTTGTATTCGATGGTATCCGGCCTGGTGGCGCGCTGTTTGAATCCGTGCAGGTAGGGGAAAAGTTTCCCGTTCACGAAGTCGCGCAGGTCTTCGCCGGTGAGGGCCCGGTTGTGGTCGATCGCGCCGCTCGGATCCTTGGGCGCGGCCCAGGCGGACCAGCGGAACTCCGGGGCGAGGATGGGCGTGTGTTTCCTGCCTTCCAGCACGGCGACGGCGGCTTTGTCCTGCTCCAGGCTGTCGAGGTATTTCAGGAACAGCAGCCATGAGGACTGCTCGGAGTAATCCAGCTCGCTGGTGCAGCCGGCGTCCTTCCAGAGGACGTCGTCGATGTTTTTGAAGGTTTGTTCGAACATGCGGGAAGCGTCCACGATGGGACATGGAAATGCCGTGGCAACTTTCCTTTCGCCCGCGGGGGGGGAATCAACGGGCGATCCTGGATCACCGCCTCGGCACCCATCGCATCATCGATCAAGGCGCGGCGAGCAACTCGCGGAGCTTGGGTTCGAGGGCTGTGGCCCAGAGGGCGTAGCCTTTGGGACTGAGGTGGAGGAGGTCGGGCATGACTTCTTTGCTCACGGCGCCGCCGGGGCCGGTGAAGGCGCTGCCGATGTCGAGGAAGTGGACGCGCCGGCCGTCGGCGAGGGCGGGGAGCAGGGCGTTGACCTGCTGGCTGCGCTGGCGCCAGGGATCGGTGGCGTCCGCACCGCGCGGGAAGATGGCGTGGAGGATGATTCTTGTGCCGGGGGATTTATTGGCGATGCGGTCGATGATGGCGCGGATGCCTTCCGTGATCTGCTGCGGGGTGGAGTCGCTGTGGCGGACGTTATTGGTGCCGATGTGCAGGACGCAGACTTTGGGCTTGAGGCCGTCGAATTCGCCGTGGTCGAGCCGCCAGAGGACGTGGTGAGTGCTGTCGCCACCGAAGCCGAGGTTCAAGGCACGGCGGGGGGCGTAGCCGCGGTGCCACAGCTCCTTCCCGGCGGCTTCCCAGCCCTGGGTGATGGAGTCGCCGATGAAAACGACTTCGGCATCGGCGCCGGCTTTGACTTCGGCGAGTTTTTGCTCGTGCCGTTTCATCCACCAGGCGAATTTGCCGGTGGTCTCGAGACGGCCTTCGGGGACGGCGGGAGAGGTGGCGCCTTCCAGCACCCACTCGATCGGGAAACGGGCGAAGGTGAGGCTGCACTCGGGGCCGCTTTCATAAAGGATGCCGATGCTGCCGTCGCGCAACACGGTCATGCAGGAATACATCGCCGGTCCGGGATCGAGCACGCGGCCGGCGCTCCATGTCCTGCCGCCGTCGCTGCTGGAGCGAAGGGTGAGGTTGTCACGACGGGAGGTGTTGTTGGGATTGGAGGAAATGAGTTCGCCGTGGGGATGACGGATGAGGCTGGCCATGCACGTCGGATCGGTGACGGCGGACCAGGGCTCGCTCCATTTACCATTGTTCCACCGCGCCCAGGCGCGTTTGCCGGAGCGGGATTCATCACGCATGGAGAGGAGCAACGAGCCGTCGGCGAGTTCGGCGATTTGCGCCTCGCTCGTCGGCGGGCGGGCGGGGATGGCCGCAGGCGAAATCTTCCACGTCCCGCCATGGTCGCCGCTGGCGATGAAGCACGAGTGCGGCACGTTGTCCGCGCCTTTGAACTGCGCAGCGAAGACGAGCGTGCCGTCCCGGAGCTGGATGCCGCAGCCGGGGCCGTTGAAACAGAGCCGCCACGCGGGGTCTTTGACCTGCGGCGTGATGCTCCCGGGCTTGCTCCACGTCACGCCGTCATCGGTGCTTTTCACGAGGACGAGCTGGCCGGTTTCATCCGGCGTCATGCCGGGACCGCTGCCGCCCCAGCCACGCGCGCCTTTGCTCCAGAGGGCGACGACAAAAATCGCACCGGTCTCTTGATCCACGAGAATGGCGGGGTCGCCGACGCCGTTGCCGCGCGAACCGGGCTCGCTGGCGTCGAAGTCCATGATGGCCTGCATCTTGCCCCAGGTCTTGCCATCGTCGGTGGAACGCATGAGGCCGACGTCGATGTCCGCTGGCAGGTCGCCGGAGTGTTTGTGACGGATGTCGAAGACGGCGAGCAGCGTGCCTTTCGTGGAAGTGGCGAGGCCGGGGATGCGGTAGCTTTTCACCCCATCGTCGCCCGGTGCGCGCACGACGGTGCGGAAGATGCGCGGGTCGGCGGGGATGATGGCTGCCTGCGGCTGCTCGGCCTCAGGCGCATCGGACGGCTGACCCCAGCGACTTTGCAGATCGCTCACGGCGGCGTTCAACCCGGCACCGGCGAGGGCACGGTCGTGGACGATGACTTCGGCGATGTCGCATTCGAGGCCGTTCTTCGTCGAGGCGTCCGCGCCGATGATGAATCCACCGAGCGGCTGCGCGGCGCTCGCGTGGACGGACTTCGACCCCGCCCCTGCAATCGTATGCACGATGTCCGTGCCAGCGGCGGTCTGGGTGAACATGAAGGCGTGAATCTGCCAGGTGCCTGTCCTGGCGTCGTGCGTGGACAAGACTTCGTTCGTGCCGAACCCGACCTGCCAGGCACCGTTTTTCACCTGCGCATGGGATCGACCGCTCTTGGTCGAGCCATCAAAAAGGAATCCCTCCGCGCCGGGTGCGAGGCGAAGAACTGCGAGAACTGTGCGCCCCCCATCGAGTGTGCCCCAGCCGCCCACGGCCTGCCACAGCGCGGCCTTGCCATCGAGCCGGAGGACCGTTTGATCGCCGCTCGCGGATTTCACGCGGAAAGCATGCGGCTGGCCGACGATACGCGTGAGCGAGCGCACATCACCGGAAGCGGCGGCATTTTCCCACGCGGTCACGCGCATGCCATCGGCCTTCAAACTCCCGGCACGATACCAGGCATGCAGCCCGGCGGCATCAGGCTCGGCGGCGAATGCGCCTGCGGCGAAGGTGAGGAAGATGAAGCGTTTCATGGGAGAGATATTTTGAGGCGAAGGAACGTGCGGGCCTGCATCTCATCTGCCCTCCATCCATTCCAACGGCAGGCGGGCGAACTTGATGATCTTGTAGCCATCCGCCTCGAAGAGCACGCCGAGCTGCCCATCGGCCAGGCGGGTGGGCACGCTGTAGGCGAAGCCGCCGGGCCAGAGCAGGCGCTTCACGGGCCAGGTCGCGCCGTCGTCGGTGCTGAGCCAGATGGTGCCGCGTTCGCGCTTCGTGCTGTCGGGGCCGGTGTGGATGAGGCGGCCTTTGCCGCCCGCGTCGTCGAAGGAAAAACGCAGCAGCCCGGCCATGCAGCTGGGGTCGGTGAGCTGCGACAGCTCGGCCACGGCGCTCCACGTCGCGCCGCCGTCCTTGCTCACGGCGGTGCGGCGCACTTTGGCGCCGGCGAACTGCCGCGAATCGAGCCGCACGCTGCCATCGCTGAGCTCGGCCATCTGCACTTCGTTGATCTGGCTTTTCTCGCCGCCTTTGCCATCGGGCACGAGGGCGCCGGGCACATCGGCGCCGCATTGCCATGTGACGCCGGCGTCATCACTCCATGCGGCGTAGTTTTGCCATTGGCCGAACGGGCCTTCGTTGAAGGGCATGATGAGCCGCCCTCTGTGCGGGCCGCGGGTGAGCTGGATGCCGATGCCGGGGCCGCTGGCGATGGTGTCGGCCCGCACGGGGCGTTTCGTGACGCGGGTCACATCGCGCGGCTTGCTCCACGTCGCGCCGTCGTCGTCACTGGTGACGAGCAGGCTGCGATACACGTCCGGCCCGTCGAAACCCTTGGCGATTTTTTCGCGGCTGTGCTCGGTGAGGTGCGCGGGGATGCGCTGATACATGAGCAAAATGCGCCCGCTCTGCTGCTCGACGACGGCGGTGGGGTTGTTCAGCGAGTTTTGGCCGTCTTCGTGGACGATTTGCAGCGGCAGCCACGTCGCGCCGCCATCGGTGCTGCGTTTGAGCACGATGTCGTTCTGCGCCTGGTCATTGATTTTCTGCCGCGCCTCCGAGAAGGCCAGCACGGTGCCTTTTTTCGACACCACGACGGCCGGGATGCGGTAAAACGGATAGCCCTCCCTGCCGCCGACGAAGACATCGGAGAACTGCGGCTCCGCAGCAGGGATGGCGAGTGCGGTAAGGCAGCAGCAGAGGAGGAAGATAAGGCTGCGGTGTTTCATGCGCGAGAGGGATCAATTCTTCACCCAGTCGAAAAAGCCCATCGTTTCCAGTTCCTTGCGGAGCTTGGTGATTTGTTCCGCCGTGAGGTTCGCATTCGGCAGGCGGGCGGGGCCGACATTCACGCCGAGGAAGCCCATCGCGGCCTTTGCGGCGGCCATGTAGCCCATGCCGGCGAAGAGCTGGATGAGGCGCACGCCGCGGAATTGCTCCTCGCGTGCCGCCGCCATGTCGCCACGCTCAAAGGCGGCGATCATGCGTGCATAGATCGGCGCGGCGAAGTTGAAGCCGCTGCCGACGGCGCCCTTCGCGCCCATCGCCAGCGCGCCGAGCATGTGCTCGTCCACGCCGAAGGGCACATCCCACTTGCCGCCATCGGCGCGCAGGCAGACCTGGTAGGCCATGAGGTCGGGGTTGGTGAACTTGATGCCGGCGAGCGTGGGGATGCGGGCGGGGGCCTGGTTGAGGAAATCGGCCATCGAGAAGTTCACATTCGTGAGCGCCGGGATGTCGTAGAAGTAAAACGGCGTCTCCGGCGCGGCGGCGGCGATGTCCGCGCAGCAATCGATGAGCACGGCGAGCGAACGCGGCTTGTAATACGAAGGGGAAAGGGCGGCGATGGCCGCCGCGCCGCGCTGCTGCGCCTGCTCCGCCAGCACGCGGGAGTCCGCCAGGGCGTTCGCTCCGACATGGATGATGACACGCAGCTCGGAGCCGCGTGTGACCGCCATCCAGCGCTGCGCCAGCGCGAGGCGTTCCTCGACGGTGAGCGAGCTGCTCTCCGCCGTGCTGCCATTGATGAAGACGGTACGGACGCCGTTTTTCAAAAGAAAGGCCGCCTGCGTCTCGACCGCGCCCGGATTGAGCGATCCATCCGCGTGAAAAGGCGTGTGCGTGGCGGCGACGAGGCCGTGGAGGGGAGGTGTGGTGTTCATTTTGTGACGGTGATTTTCACGATTCTCTCAGCAGGTGACGAAAACAGGCACGATGGCGCCGCCCGGAGGAATCTAGCCCTGGCGGCGATCCTGCCAACACGCGGATGCTTGTTCCAAGATGGAACAAGTCAAAGGGTCTTCCCTGGGAGAAAATCCGGCATCATCACACGGGCGCGCGTCTTTGCCCCTCCGCCGCACAGGATGTCGCGGACCAGCCCGGATATCTTGCGCGCGAACACCGCGGCATTGATGACATAGCGCGCGGGCTCCGGCACCGCATGGGAAAGAAACGGCTCGTCGTCGCGGCAGATGAGCGCGAGATCCGCGGGAATCCGGACACCCGACCGCGTGAGATGCCCGAGGGCGGCCAGCGCATGTCCCGCGTGAAAAACGAACAGCCCGTCCGGCGGCGCATGCTGAAAGGCACGACGGAGGGCGGCGCACACGCCTTCAGACGTGCCGTCATGAAAAATGTCACGGACTGCCGCGTTGCCCGCGCCCTCACGGAAACCCGCGACAGTCTCCTGATCTCCCGCGAGCGTGGTGCGCATGCGCAACAGGGCGAGGTCACGACGTCCACACGCCCGGAAACGGCCCGCTGCATGACGCCCGGTTGCACGGTGGTCGATGTCCAGGCTCGACAGCTCCACATCCTCATGACGTGTTCCGGCGACCAGGCAGGGCAGCAGGCTGACGCTGAACCAACGCTGCATCTGTGGCGTCGAGCGGTGAAGAATCCATGCCGCCGGCGCGAGCCGGGAGGCCATGTCCTCCAGCGCCCGGCCGGGATGACGCCGCCACACGGCCTGCGGCGACTGCATCTCCAGCTTGTAGCCAAAACTGGCGAGATGAGCGCGGAGCTCGCCCATCCAAAGCACGGCGGAGTGCGGCTGACGATGAAACGGCTCCGGTGAAAGCAGGACGACACGGGTGCTTGTGTCACGGCGCACCTTCACAGATGTGTTCTTCCGGCGGATCTCCCGCCGCCTGCCCTGCCCTGCGCTGACCAGCCCCTCACGTTCGAGCTGTGCCAGCGCCGCGCGCAACGTGTTGCGGCCCACATGCAGGCATTTGACCAGCTCAAGTTCTCCCGGCAGCCAGCGCTCCCACACGCCCTCGGCAATCGCGTTCCGCAGAGCAGCCGCGGCCTGCCCTGGGAGCGGTGCGCGTAACGGATGCGGCTTCATGATTTTGTGTGCAAGACCGCCCCTGGGAAGAGAGGGCGGAGAATCTTATTTCCCCACCCGCATCCACCTCACCGCCTCCATCCCGCTCGCCAGTTCCTTCACGCGGATTTCCCACGTTCCAGGATCATCATTTGGTGCGAGGTTGAACGCGATCTCGACGATGCCGTTCTCCGCGGCGTAAAAACCGCTGCCTTCGCTGGCATTGCCATTGGCGTCGCGGATGTCCACGCGCACAGGAATCACCGCCTTCGCCGGCGCGTCCTGCGTGGTGGTGATACGGGTGATGATCTTCGCGGTGTTGCCCAGCGTGGCGTTCTCCGGCGCGTCGATCTGGATGCCCAATAGCGGCTTGGACATCACCAGGAAGATTTTGCCGTCGCACGGGCCGAGCTCCACCGGCCAGCCCATGCTGCCGTCGTCGCCGCGTTTCGGCACGATGAAACGCGTGCCGGTGAGTTCATACACGTTGGCTGATTCAGCTTTCAAACTCACAATTCCCTTCGCAGGCAGCCCGTTTTCCATCACCAGGCCATGCTGGCCCACATAGCTGCCAGACTCGCGTTTGTCGTTCACGACGAAAACATACGTCGCATCGCCAAATTTCCGTGTGCGCACGATGATCTCCGGATTGTCGCAGCTCACTCGTTGCGGCAGTGAGAAGCCGCCGAGCGTCCTCGCCAGCGCGAGCACCTTGTTTTTGTCCTCCGCGGCCTTTTTCTCACGTTTGAAGCTCTGGATCGTGAAATCGGCCTTCAAGCCGGGACACAGGAACTCATCGGCCACGATCTTGCCGCCTTTCTTCTGCCAGTCGGCGATGCGTGCGACGGCGGACTTCGTCAGCACATCACAAAACGGCATGACGAGCACCTTGCGGCCGCTGAGGCCGTTTTTGAGCAGCGTCTCCTCAAAAAGAATGTCCGTCTGCACATGCGCGTGCTGCAAGGCGAGCCACGCATCCGCCTCCCAGCCGGTGTTCGAGCCGTATTCACCACGATGCGCGAACATCTGCGAGGTGAAGCTCTCCAGAAACGCCACCTCGCTTCGCTCATCGGGAATCGCCATCAGCGTCGGCCCCAGCGGCTCGATCACATCATGCACGAGTTGTTTCAACACAGGCGCGGTGTTCGCATTGGTGAAACGATACGCGCTGGGGCTGTCCGTCTGCACCAGCGACTGCCAGCCATGATACATGATGCCCTGGATCGGCCGCGCGATCTTCGTCCACAGCGCCTCCTTCAGATGCATCGGCGCGATGGTGATGTAGGCCGCCTCCGGATCGTGATCCTCCCACGCCACGACCTCGCCCGGCGCCTTGCTGCCGATCGGCGCGGTTTGCGAGCGATACCAGATGAGCTGCGTCATCTTCATCACGCGCTGGTTTTTCCCACTCGCCTCGCTCATCGCGAAAAGCTGGTCCGCGCACATGCCGATCTTCTGCGGATCAGGATAGGTGTAGGTCCAGTGGGAGATCACATCCACGCCACCGCCCGCGCCGCTGATGCTCGGCTGCCGCACGGCGGGATCGAAAAAGGTCCACGCCTTGCTGCCGCTCTTCACGCCTTTGTGCAGCGCGGTGTGCAGCCCGTTCCAGCCATCCCCAGACGTCCAGAACCAGCGGTAGTATTTCAAAATGGGATGATCATCCGCGATCACCCGGTCCTTTGGAAAATCCTTCAGCTTCATCCAGTCCACGCCCCACTTCGCCGTCACCTCGACAGGAATGTCCGTGCCGGCGAATTTCTTGTAAGCCTCCACATCCACCGTGTTGAAGCTCACCTGCGAATTGTCGCGCACCTCGGAGTCGATCAGCACCGTGGAGAAGGCCGGGTGGTCGCCATACGTCTTAGCCATGCTCGTGCCCACGCTTTGGAAATACGGTGCGAACTCCGGCATCGCGGCGTCGATATCCTGCCGCGCATACGGCTTCCCGGCACGATCCACGCGCAGGTTCCTGGTGTCCGACTCCAAGATGCGGCCCGGCGACAGGCTGGCGACGGCTTCGAGGCCGTTCTTCAACGCCTCATCCAGCATGGTGCGGTTTCGTGCGATGTATTCCGGGGTGCCTGCGGGCAGCACCTTCTTCTCCTTCCACATCTCAGCCGCGCTCTGCGAGCCGAGGCCGATGAAATGCGTGAAGCCCAGATCCTTCAGCCGCGCGATCTCATCCCCGCCCGCGCCCCACATGACCACCGGCATGCGTGGCGGCAGGCGCGGAACGATTTGAAACGTCGCGGACTGCTCCGTGGCATAGTCCCCGGTTTCAAACCGGGCGCGCAGCACATACTCCGCCGGTTTCAGCGCCGTGTTCACGGTGAAATGCGCCGTGAACGCCTTCCCCGCCGCCAAATCGGGCACGATGAATTCCTCGTCCTTGCCGCCGAGGCCCACCTTGAGCGTCGCACCCTTCATCGTCTCGCGCTTGAGATTCGTGACGACGATATCGACCGGCTTCGCCGCCTCCATGCGCCGCCAGACGGCGCGCGTCTTCACGATCTGCATCGACACACGCTCAAAGCTGCGCACGCCATCGCAGACGCGCACCTCGTCGATCACGCCGGGGAATCCGCCGTAATTGCTGCCCAGCCGGTCGCCCAGGCACAGCGCCTTTCTTCCCGGAACCACCGCGCCGTAGCCCGCCAGCCGCGCGCCGCCCGCCGCCGTGCCGTTTCGATAAAACCGCCCCTCGCCCGCGCCATCATAAGTGAAAGCCACATGCTGCCACACCTCCGTTTCAAATTTCACAGGCAGCGAGCTGATCGCCCGCGACTCCGCGCCGAAGCCCAGCGTCACAAACATCCGCCGCATGCCGCCTTTGTCCGCCTCGCTGACCTGCCACTGGTAATCCGTGGGATCGACATACTTCTTGTCGAGCAGGTAGCAGCGCAGCTCCGGCTTGAACTCCGCCTTCGGCTTGATCCACATCTCCAGCGTGAACGCGCCCCTCACCGGCTTCACCGCCACCACGGCCCCGTGCTGCTTGTCCTCCACCGGAAAACCAGGGAACGATTCCAACCCGCCGCCAAACCGCCCTTTGGCATTCAAAACCGCGCCTTGCAGCTTCAACCCGTCCGCCTTTTCAAAATCCCAATGCCCCAGCACATGCGCGCCCGTGGCGTCTTCCTTCGTGTAACCCGTCTCCCAGGTTTCTTGTAAAGCCAGGGCTGACCACGGAAAACACAGAAGACACGGAAGGAGGAATCGGAGCATGCGAATAAAAGCCGCCGTGAGTCCTGCCTCTTTCAGCGAAGTCGCCGCATTTGATGCTTTGACCACGCCGCAAACTCGCCCGGCCGCAGTCGGTAGCGCATGATGCTGCCAGGATGCAGCGCGGAGAGCTCTTTTTGCACGACTTTGATGAACTGAGCGCGTTCGGCGGCGGGCAAGGCGGCGGCGTGTTTCGTCAACGCACGCTTCGTGGCCGCGGCATTCATTTTGCCCTGCACGACAGCTCGCACAGCATCACCGATGACGGCGCGATGCTTCAGCCGGAAGGGATCGGGATCGCCGAGGGACTGGCGCACCGCGGCGTAGCGGGCGCAGGATCGCTGGTAGGCCCACACAAAGACATCGCGCAGGCATTCGACGCGGGTCTGCTCATACACGACGAGCGTGCCGTCCACATAGTCCGCCTGCTCGACCTCGATGAAGGAGAGCGGGCACAGATTGTGCCGGATGAGCGGGATGTTCGCGGCGAGGCGGGAGACGCGTTTGTTCACGTCCTCGAACGGCTGCAAATACGGCAGATGCACCATGATGAAGAACGCCTGCTCGAAGGGATCGCCGATGGCTTCCGCCTTGGCGAGGAGCTGGTCAAAACGCTGCTCGATGAGCTGCGGCACCTCCAGCGGGTGAAACACGGTGCCGCTGATGCCGACGGCGCGGCTGCGCAGGCGTCCGCATGCCTCTGGCTCGCTCATGAGGTTGTCGGACAGCATGGCGTGCAGGTTGCAGATGGTGTGGCGGTTGAAGCCGATGCCCTCGGCCTCCTCGGCCAGCATTTCGATGGCGGCCTTGTGATTAAGGATCATCTGCGTCTCCCGCGCGCTGTGGCCTTCGGCGCTGGAGCCGAGTTCGAGCAATCGTTGCGTCTCCAGCAGCGAGTAGGTGTTGCCTTCGAGGCGGCTGGAGTTCCAGGAAAGGTCCACGAGCAAACGCTGGAGCACCTGACGCAGGTAAGTGCCTGCCGGCAGCTCCGAAAGGCCGACCTGGCCCATCTGGAGAAGCTGCTTCCGCGTGGCGGCGGGCAGGTAAAAGGTCTTGTTCGGCTGATACGCGTCCAAAAAGCGGCCCTGATAGCCCACGGGCGTGCGTTGCGTGACCGGGCGGCGGATCGCGGCACGAAGTTTTTGCGCCTCCGTGCCGAAAACGGTGGATGCGGGCGTTTTGGAGGCTGCGGAGCGTGTTTCGGACCCCGGCGTGTTTTGAGAAGGCAGATAGTAACGCCGCGCACGCGTGGTGCCCACGGCGACGAGACGCTGTTCCGCCACCAGCCGCTCCAGACGGCGCTGGAGCGTGCGGGTGGAAAGACGCAGCTTTTTAACAAGCATCAGCTCCCCGAGCGTGACTCCGGCAGGATGCCCGTCCATCACCTCAAGAATGGCGTCCATGTCGTCATTGGTGGCGGAATGTGGCATAATTAATTTTTCGCGCTTTAAAAGGTAAATAGCGGAATTGTGGCGCAATTATGGCATAATAATTCGAATTGCGCCAGAGCCAGTTTCCGCCCGTTCATGCCTTCACCATGAGGATCGGCGCATGCTACTCCAGTCGCTCCTTCAACGTCCGTTCCAGCCACGATGGATCCTGGCGCAGATCCGCGACCGCATGAACCACGACGCCCCGGGATTCGATTTGATAAAAAACGCCGTAAACGTGACCTGGCACCAGAGCGCGGCGAAAACCGAGCATCCGCAGCGGCGAGGACTCTGGAAAAGCCTCCAGTTGGTGAACCACACCTCCCAGACGGTCCATGAACTCATCCCCCGCACCGTCGCGATAGTCAGTGAGACGGTTGTAGATGCGCTGGATGTCCGATTCGGCACCCGCGAGGATGATAATCGGAGCATTCACTTCATTTACGGCTCTGAATGGCAGCACGCACTTCTTCCCAAGACTTGCCGCTCACTTCACCTGCCCGATAGCTGGCAAGCCGCTGCTCCAGAAGAGCCACAATGCCAGGCGGGTCGTCAATTTGATCCTCATGCTGAAGCACATCCTCCCACAGCTCGGCGGCGAGTTGAAACTTCTCTTGAGTGCCCATCGTGCGCAGTTGCGGAATGGTTTCGGCGATCATGCTGGGAGGCTATCTCGTGGATTCGTCTGGTTCAATGTCGTTTTCTGCCGCCCCAGGAATCGAATGCCTCACTATTTTCTCCAAAATCAACGGCAAATTGACCTTGCCACGGAACAAGCTTTTTGACGGAATCATGACAATACAGTTCCGCATGGACAAATCCGCCGCCCATTCGAGTCTCCTGAGTTCCAACGCCGCGCCAGTGAACGTGTTCGTGCCCTGAATCCGGAACTTGCTGAATCCGAAGTGCGGATCATTGCGGCGCAATCCAAAGGAAGCGCGATCTTCAATGTCGTCGCGTCAGGAATCGATGGCATCTATGTCCGAACATATCTGAATGCGCTGCTGGACGAGTTCATTGCATTTCGACAGGCCATCCGAGGCCAGAGCCAGTCGAAGTTCTTCAAGCGGTTGTTCGATGAGTTCGAGGAAAAACGTGCCGCAAGCAGCAAGACCATGGAGCCAGCGGAGCGAGATCGTCTGGAAGCAGCTTACAAGACGCTGCTCGAACATCTGGCCGAATATCAACGCAGAGTCGAGGACAGTAGCGACGTTGCGATCTATGAACGCGCAGGTGTCACCTTCAATGAAGCCCGAGACTGGATGTCGTCGCTCGGCTTTGGAGCGGGGATTGGCATGATTTTTGGTGCTGCATTTTGGCATCTTGCAGCGATTGCCGCATCTCTCCGCTCCCTTCTCTCTGAAACCTAACCCTCGCGAATCACGCCTTCACCGCCCATCTCAATTTCGCTGGTGCCGCGCGTGGGTTGTCGCGTGTTTCTTGAGGTGACGGTCGGATGACCTCGTCGTTGGTGGAAGTGAAGATTCCGCCTCTCAAACCATCGCGGAAGAGATGCTTCACGCGGCGGTCCTCGCCGGAATGGAAGGTCAAAATGGCGACGCGACCGCCTGAGCGCAGGCAGTCCGGCAGTTGGTGCAGGAAGGTGTCGAGCGCGGTGAATTCCTCGTTCACGGCGATGCGCAGGGCCTGGAACACACGGCGCACGGTGGCTTCGCGTTCTTCGTCATCGACACGATGAGGAAGCGCATGGCGCACGGCCTCGGCCAGCGAGCGGGTGGTGGCGTGATCGGTTCCGGCGAGAGCGTCGGCGAGCAAGGCGGCGTGACGTTCGTCGGCGTTTTCTTCGAGGATCGTCTTCAGCTTCGCGGCGGAGAGCTTTTGCAGCAGATCGCGGGCGGAGGCGCCGCGTTGCGGGTTCATGCGCATGTCGAGCGGACCGTCGTGCTTGAAGCTGAAACCGCGGGCGGGATTGTCGAACTGCATCGAGGAGCAGCCCAGATCGGCCAGCAGCACGTCCACGCCATCATTCCAGCCGAGTTCGGCCAGCGCACGCGGCAAACCGGCGAAGTTCATGCGTTTCACGACGAGCGCGGACTCCTCGCATCCGCCGACACGCAGCCGCGCCTCGGTGCGCACGATCTCGATGGGGTCTTGATCGAGCGCGAGCAGTGTTCCTCCCGGTTGCACGGCCTTCAGCAACGCGCTGGCATGGCCACCGTAGCCGAGCGTGCAATCCACGGCGCGTTCACCGGGCTGCGGGGCGAGGATCTGCATGATTTCAGGCAAAAGGATCGGCACATGCTGCCCGGCGGGCGTTTTGCCGGACGCCCGCACTTTCGCGATGGTCTCGGCATGGCGTTCGGGATTCAGCTCCTTGTATTTGTCCTCGAAACGACGCGGATTTTTGCCCGAGTAGCGCGGACGACGACGATGCGGCGTTGGAGCATCGGATTCACTCACAGCTCGTTGTATTTGGCGTTGGAGCCGCGCGCCTTCGCCACGGGATAGCGCTTCTCATTGCGCTCGATCTTGTCGAGCATCGCCTGGCCGAGATCGACACCGAGATTGCTGGCCAGTTCAAACAGCAGGATGCCCACATCGGCCATCTCATCCTTCAACTCGGGCATCTTGTCCTTCACGCGTTGTTCGATCTGGTCCGGCTGCTGCCAGACGAAGTGCTGCAGCAGCTCACCCGCCTCCGCGGTGATGGCGACGGCGAGCTCCTTGGGGTTGTGAAACTGCATCCAGTCCCGGGCGTCGCGAAACGCGCAGATGCGCGCGGTGATTTGCTCGATGGTCATGCCGCATGATGCCGCGACTGCGACGCCGGGCAAACGCTACCGCGCCGCCATCGGGCTCATTTTGACGACTTCGCGATTGTTGCTGGAATCAGGCCGCCACCGCCGCCTGCCCCTGAACTCCGAGTCCATCGACGCCGAGTTCGATCACGTCACCGGGCTTCATGAAGACCGGTTCCGGCTTGAAGCCGAGGCCGACGCCGGGAGGCGTGCCGGTGGTGATGATGTCGCCGGGCAGCAGGCTCATGAACTGGCTCAGATAGCTGACCAGCTTCCGCACGCCGAAGATCATCTGCGCGGTGCTGCTGTTTTGAATCGTCTTGCCGTTCAATTTCAGCCACAGCTTCAAATTCTGCGGATCAGGGATCTCGTCGCTCGTGGCGAGGAACGGCCCGAGCGGCGCGAAGGTGTCGCAGCTCTTGCCTTTGACCCACTGGCCGCCACGTTCGAGCTGCCATTCACGTTCGCTGTAGTCATTATGCACGCAGTAGCCGGCCACATGGCTCAGCGCGTCCTCCTCACTGACATAGCTGGCCTTTTTGCCGATCACGAAGGCCAGTTCGACCTCCCAGTCGGTCTTCTTCGAGTTGCGCGGGATGACGACGTTGTCATTCGGCCCGCAGATCGCGGACGTGGCCTTGAAAAACACGATCGGCTCCGCCGGGATGGGCATGCCGCTCTCCTTCGCGTGATCGACGTAGTTCAAACCGATGCAGATGATCTTGCTCGGACGCGCGATGCACGGCCCGAGGCGCACACCCGCATCCACCGTCGGCGCGGAGGCCGCGTTGGCCTTCGCCCAGGCGGCGAGGCGCTGCAAACCGTCGCCGCCGAAGAATTTCTCGTCGTAGTCGCCGCCAAACGCGCTCGCGTCGATGCGGCGGCCGTCGTCGAGCTGCAGGCCGGGTTTTTCTTCTCCAGGGTTGCCAAAGCGGATCAGTTTCATCGTGTTGTTCTCAGTTCGCGGTTCTCAGTTTCAATTCGTCATTTCTTCTCTTCGCCTTCGGCGTTCGCATAGCGGCCGATGATCGGATATTGCTCCAGTTCGGCCACAGTTCCGGTGACGGGGTGGCTTTCGCGGCCCACCCAATAAACAGCGGCCGCGGCGATGTCCTCCGGCTTCAGCAGGCGGCCCATCGGCACGACCTGGGACGGCAGGCGCTCCGGCCAGCCCTCGCCGAGACCGTCGCCGAGTTTCACCTGGTATTCGTTCTCCGTGAGCGTCCAGCCGACGTTGAGCTGGTTCACCCGCACGCGGTCCATGCCGAGCGAGTCAGCCAGGTTGCGCGTCATGGTCATCAGCGCGCCTTTCGACATCGAATACGCGAGCAGATTGGCCTGGCCGCAATGCGCGAGCACGGAGCCGATGTTCAGCACGACGCCCTGATTTTTTTTCAACTCCGGCAGCAGCGCGCGGATGAGCAGCATGGGCGCGCGCGCGTTCACCGCGATGATGCGGTCGAAAAACGCCGCGTCCGTCCCGCCGATCCTCGCGCGATTTGTCAGCGCGGCGTTGTTCACCAGCGCATCGACCTTGCCAAAGGCCGTGACCGCATCCGCCGCCAGTTTTTCCGGGTAAGCGGCATCTTCGAGGCTGCCCTGACAGAACGCGGCCCTGTCTTCACCGAGTTCTTTGCGCAGCGATTCACCACGCGCCGCGTCACGCCCATGCAGGATGACTTTCGCTCCTTCCTGCACAAAACGACGTGCCATGTGCTCGCCGATGCCCGTGGTGCTGCCGGTGATGAGGATGACCTGGTCTTGGAGTCGCATGATCGCTGCTGGGATTGATTGGGAGCGTTTTCTATGGCGAGCATGTGACGGCGCTCAAGGTCTCACCTCGGGCATTTTCGCGGAAAGCGAGTTCTTGCGACTCATCTGGATGCCCGGCGCGGCAGGCCGCTGTGCTCGATCTCCACGCGATCCAGCTCAGCAGGGCCGTTCCAGCGGATTTTCAGGAGGCGCTGCCCTGCCGGGACGGCGGTTTCGTATTCGATCATCGTGAGGCGCTGGCCGGACTTGATGCCGCGCGGCGGTCCGGGCAGACGGCGCACGCGGCGCCGCACTGACAAATCCGCGCAGGTCTTGTCATCGGCTGAAATTTGGAACGCCAGGCCGGGAGCGTCATCGGCGGCGACAAAAGCCACGACTTTGATCGCGTGCATGCCACCGGGGACGGTGTAGGCGAGCCATGCACCGGCCTCGCCTTTGGCCCGGAAGAGGTATTCGGCATAGTAGGCGTTGAAATCGTTGTTCAGCGTCAGTGAGCCGGACCTGGCATGAACGCGGGAGAGGTCTTGGAGCTCGTCCACGAAGCAGACGCGCTTCACCTTCACGGGACCGATGATGTTCGAGGGCTTGGAGCCGCCCGACGAGTTGCGCGCGGTGACGCGGTAGTAGCAGGTCGCGCCGACACGCGCCGTAGTGTCGCTGAACAGCGGGCGATAGGCCACGTCGGCATCGGAGACATTGGCGGCGATGATTTTCCACGGGCCGTCGGCCGCCGGTGCGCGCTCGATGTCGTAACCGCTCGCGCCTGTGGAGCCGCGCCATGAGAGGAGCGGCACCTCGCCGACGGGCAGCAGCTCCGGCGGATCGGGCGCAGGCACTGGCGGCGCGGGTTTGCCTTCGATGCGGAACGCGGCCTCGCGCATCGCAGTCATGAGGTCGATCTCCCGCTGCGCGCCGGCGCTGGGGAAGCCGGGCCAGTGATACGACCAGACTGCCGGATAGGTCATGATCTGGTGCCAGTAGAAGCCGCCGTCCTGGTGATGGAAATACATGCTCCAGAGCAGCGCTCCGCAGATGCCCGGCTCGTTTTGCACGTAGTCGAGGAACTCGCGCGTCTTCCCGACGACGTTCTCATGAGTGAACATCTTGCCGTCGATGTAGGGGCCGAACTCGCCGATGAAGAGCGGTCGCGCGTCGCCGAGCTTTTGCATCTCCGTGCGCATGGCCGCAGGCCAGCCCGCCTCGACGCCACGGTAGTCGGCGTAGAGATGCCGGGTGAGGATGTCGATGTTCGGATCCAGCAGCAGCGGCTGGCCGGGCTGGTGGCGCGTCTCGGCGACGAGATGATTCGGGGCCAGGCTTTTGATGAAAGCCGCAATTTCCGAGAGCCAGGCGTCGGGCGCGCCGTGCATCTCGTTGCCGAACTGCCAGGCGAGCACCGCCTTGTCATCGCGATACGGCACGCCGCTGACCGTGTTGATGCGCGTGAGGACGTGGCGGACGGTGGCCTTATAGTCTTCTTTGATCTGCGCGTCGGTGTAGAACTCCGCGCGCTTTTTGCCGCGATGCGCCGCGTAGGTGCTGATGCCACCGTGGTAGTCGCCATACTCCGCCGTGAAGTCCGGCATCACGCGCACGCCGTGTTTGTTCGCCAGAGCCAGCAAGTGATCGAGGCATTTGAACGCCTCCTCATTGAACCGGCCCGGCCCGAGGACGTAGTGCCACGGCTTCGGCTCCTCGTCGGGCTTGCGGATGGGCAGATTCCAGGTGCGCACGACGCGCCCGTTCATCTGGACGACCGTCTTGAGCCCGTCCTCCTGCTCCCACGGCGTGGGCAGCCGCATGCGCTCCGGCAGATACAGCGTCCAGTCGTAAGGCAGCACCAGCCCCGGCATGTTCACACCGACGAAACGGAACTCCTCCGCGCCGTCGTGGAGCTTGTTGCCCTGGCGGGTGATGAAGTGCTGAAGGCGGCCTTCGTGCGCATCAGCCGACGCGATTGCCTGAACGAGTACCGCGAGCAGGAAGGGGATGGATGAGCGGTTCACAAGCCTGTATTGGAGAGGCTGGATCTCCGCGTGATTGACCGCGGTCAACGTGCCTGTCTGATCGCCGGGCGCATCGCGCTGTCCGCCGTGATTCGTCGCGCACACTGCCGATGAAATCTTGACCTGAATCAAACCTTTGGCGAGCCACCGCAAACGCACGACAGTTCCCGGCATTCTGACGCAAGCGGATCAGTGGCCCGTCAGCTAGAGGTCGGCGCGTTGCAGGGCATCCAGCTCTTTGCGCGATGCCAATCATCCACTCATCCGCCACCCCATGCACTCCTTCAGAGTTTGTCATCACCTCGTGCTTTGTTCCCTCCTCGCCGCTTCCGCCCCGTGGAGCATGGCGGAGGCCCCGGTCTCCGGCCGCAAGATCGGCGTCCTGCTGGTAAACCATGGCTCGCGCTCGGCGTCCTGGCGGAACTCACTGCTGGAGCTCGAAAAAAGCGTCCGCCCCGCCCTGATGAAAAATCCGGCGGTCAAGGGCCTCAGCACGGCCTTCATGGAATACACCGAGCCTTCCATCGCCACGCGCATGAAGGAGTTTGACGCCGGCGGCTTCACGCATGTGGTCATTGTGCCGCTGTTCCTGACCGTCAGCTCGCACACCTTCGACGACATCCCCACCATCATCGGCAGGAAGGTCGATTCGCATTCGCTGGAGATGATGAAGCTGGAGAAGATCGAACGCTACTCGCCCAAGGCCGCCGTGGAGATCGCGCCGAACCTGGATTTCGCGGGGGTTTTGAAGAAGAACGTGCTGCGCCGGCTGCGAAATCTCTCCACCAATCCGGCGGACGAGGGCCTCGTGCTCATCGCGTATGGCGACGCCACTTATGAGAAGCAGTGGGCCGCGTTGCTGGCCGGAGTGGCCGATCATGTGAAGGAGGAGACGGGCATCAATGCCTACGCGCATGGCTGGTGCGGCCATGTCGCCCACTACGATCCGGCAAAGACCACCGAGGCCATCGCACGGGTGCTGGAGAGCAAGAAGAAGGCGCTCGTGGTTCCCGTGCTCGTGGCGCATGATGAGATGTTCCAGGTCAAGATCATCGGCGATGGCATCGCGAAGATTCCTGACAGCCGCTCGCGGGTGTCCTACCGGCCCGATGCCATCCTGCCGGATCGCAACATCGAGGACTGGGTGGTGCGCATCGCCGGGAAGCTCGTTTCAAAAATCGAGACCGCGCAGGAGGCCGGGACCGCCGGAGAATAACAGACACCTGCCGTGAAACTCCGACGCCTCAATGCGGACCTGCACCGCGACATCGGCTACTTCCTCTCCGGGCTGATTTTCATCTACTGCCTCTCCGGCATCGCCCTCAATCATGTGGACGACTGGAATTCCGACTTCATCATCCACAAACGCACGATCACCCTGGACCGCACCTTCACCCAGGGCGACATCACCGAGCAGCGGATCGCGGAGTTTTCCGCCATGGTCGGCGAAACCACACCCAAGGTTCACGACTTCCCCACCCCGGAGCATGTGAAGCTCTACTATGACGACGCCTCCTTGCTCGTGGACCTCACTGCCAGGAGCGGCGCCTATGAGAGCGTCCGCCGCCGCCCCTTCTTCTACCAGGCCAACGCCCTGCATCGCAACAGCCTGAAAGGCTGGCGCTGGGCCTCGGATGTCTTTGCCGTCCTCCTGCTCTTCGTCACCGTCTCCGGCTGGTTCATGCTCAAGGGCAGAAACGGCATCGGCGGCCGGGGCAAATGGCTGCTGATCGCCGGCATCCTGCCACCCGTCGCCGCCGTGGTGATCTTTGAGTTCCTGCAAAAGTGAGCTGATG
>JAEUHJ010000120.1 GCA_016795375.1 Verrucomicrobiaceae bacterium | reverse complement strand
GAAGGACGGCAACAACACCGCGAACAGCAATGCCAACCTGGAGGTTTTCTTCCACAAGGTGCGCGACGGGAAATACATCCCCCGTGCCATCCTCGTGGACCTCGAGCCTGGGGTGATCGCCCGCATTGAAGGCGGCGACATGGCGCAGCTTTTTGATGAGAGCAGCATCATCCGCAAGATTCCCGGCGCCGCCAACAACTGGGCGCGCGGCTACAATGTCGAAGGCGAGCGCATCATCGACCAGATCATGAATGTGATCGACGCCGCGGTCGAAAAAACCAAGTCATTGCAGGGATTCCTCGTCACGCACTCCATCGGCGGCGGCTCCGGCTCCGGCCTCGGCTCCCTCATCCTGGAGCGCCTCCGCCAGGCCTACCCGAAGAAGCGCATCTTCACCTTCTCCGTCGCCCCTTCGCCGCTGATCTCCGACTCCGCAGTCGAGCCCTACAACGCCGTGCTCACCCTTCAGCGCATCCTCGACAATGCGGATGCCGCCGTGCTGCTCGACAACGAGGCGCTTTTCCGCATCGCCAAGTCGAAACTGCACCGCAGCCCGAACTACATGGACCTCAACCACATCATCGCGCTCATCATGAGCTCGGTGACCGCGTCCCTGCGTTTCCCCGGCAAGCTGAACACCGACCTCAGCGAGTATGTGACCAATCTCGTGCCGTTCCCTGGCAATCACTTCCTCACCGCCTCCTTCGCCCCCATGCGTGCGCCAGGCCAGGAAGGCCAGGTGCGCATCAATTTTCCGGATATCGCCCGCGAAACCTTCTCCCAGGACAACTTCACCGCCGCCATCGACTGGACCAACGGCGTGTACCTCAGCGCCTGCGCCCTGTTCCGCGGTGATGTGAAGGCCAAGGAGGTCGAGGAGAACATGGCGGCCATCCGCAAGGGGCTCAACTTCGCCAGCTATGTGCCCACCGGCGTGAAACTCGGCGTTGCCGAAACCGCCCCGGAAGGCTTCGCCTCCAGCGGCCTCGCGCTCGTCAACCACACCGGCATCGCTGCCGTCTTCGAGCGCCTCATCAGCAACTTTGACATCATGTTCGACAATCATGCCTACACGCACTGGTATGAGAACAACGGTGTCTCCCGCGACATGATGGCCCAGGCGCGCAACACCATTGCGAACCTCGCCCAATCCTATCGCGACGCCAGCTAGGCCGGCCGCCCAGGCGGCAGTTGCCTGCTTCTCCCGAATCAAACTTCTCCCACCCCCCCGTGGATACCGCACTGGAGCGCCAAATCGCCTCCGCCTCCCGCAGTGTCGAGGAGGCGCGGCGGCTTGCATACCACGATCCCGTCCGAGTCGGGGCCTTGGTGGAGCAGATCAGCGTCCTGGCCGACCTCCGGCAGAAGGAGGGCGATTTCCGCAAGGCCGAGTCGCTTTACCGCGAGGCCCTCTTCCGTGCCCAGGAGCTGCGCAGACAGGATCCCGACCTGCTCACCGGCATTTACTCGCTGCTGGCACACCTCTACGACCGTTGGGGCCGCATGGACAAGGCCGCCGAGTTCTACGAAAAGGCTCTCAACATCAGCATCGACAACGGACTCGATGACAGCGAGAAGGTGGCCACGATCAGGAACAACCTCGCCATGATCTTCAAGCAGCTCCGCCAGTTTGAGAAGGCGGAGCGCTACTACTGCGAGGCGCTGGAGACCTTTCAGCGCCTCGATGGCGAGCAAAGCTCCCGTGTCGCCTCCGTGTACAACAACCTCGGTGTCCTCTACTACAGCAGCATGGATGTGGACCGCGCCCAGTCCATGCACGAACGCGCCCTCGCCATCCGCCAGAACCTCAACGAGAGCCAGATGGACCCGGCGGACCTCTCGCAGACCTTCATCAACCTCGGCGCGGTTTACAAAGCCTCGGGCGATTTCCAAAAGGCCGAGGCGTGTGTGGACCGCGCCAAGCGCATCCGCGCCGCCATGAACGGTTATCACCCCAACCCGCGCCGCTCGGCCTCGCTGCTGATCGACAAGAACCTGTAGAACGGGCCCGTTTACTGACCCCCGCGCTGCCAATCCTGCCGCAATGCGACGTGCGCCAGCGTGACAAGACAATCAGGGATGCGTTTTTGATGGCGCTTCGCTGTTTTGGATCGGTGAAGTGAACGTGCATGCCAAACCAATGGCGCTGAATGTGCCAGCCAATTTTTGGAAAATGAGGTGCGGCCAGCTTCTCGGCTATGAACGGTTTATAAAGTCACCGGCTTCATTGTGAGTTTCTCCTCCCGCACTTGCATGCAGCGATGTGGAGGGGCGGACTTGACAACGCTGCCGTGTCACGTTGGGTGAAGTGGAAGTTTGCCTGCTTCTGACTGAACATCCCAATGCCTTGCCCGCCTCGAGCGCTGTCCTGGTCAACCGTTCCGTTTCCGCCGGGGAGTAGTGTTGAAAGAAAGTGAAACACAACTTCAGTGAGTGATGCGACTGCTTGCACGATGTGGTGAAACAGCGTGGACACGCGTTTGTTTCAAAGGGGAGGAGGGGGCGCTCATCTCTCCTTCCCATGCGGGGCTGGATGATTCCGACTGCTTATTTGTCGAAGAACGACTCCTCCTCGCGGTCGCTGACCTTGAGGTAACGGTAGTAGATCTCCAGTTGCAGCGTGCAGAGGCACTGGCGGTAGATGTCGTCAGCGGCGTCTCCGGCGGGCCAGTTCGGGCGGCCGCGCTTGAAGGCGCCGTCGGGCTGCTGGGCGCTGAGGATCTGGGGGAGGAACTGCTGGTTGTAGAATTTCCACTCCTCGCCGCCCTGCTGGAAGAACGCCTGCGTGTAGTAGTACCAGCAGTAGAGGTTGCAGTTCTTGTTCCAGTCCAGCGGCTCGGCTGCCAGGAAGTCGTGCATGAACTTGATGCCCTTCTTGATCGCCGTGGTCTTGCCTTTGGCCATGGTCTGCAGGCCGAGGATGCCGACGCAGGAGAGGCTCCACTGGTTGTAGTGCGCGTCACGGTTTGTGCCGCCGAAGCCGCCGTCCTTCGTCTGCATGGTTTCGAGATAGTCGGTCATCCTGCCGATGCAGGCGTGCAACCCGTCGATCTTCAGGCCGGTGTTCTTGGCGGCCTTCAGCGCCTGGAACTGCCAGCCGACGACAGAGAGGTCGGCGCCGCCTGCTTTGTTGTAAACGATCTGGTCCCTGCCGCCGTAGGCCCAGGCTCCCTTGGGCGTCTGATTGTCGATGATGACCTTCACACCCTTCTCAAAGGCTTCACGCATGCCGGGAAGGGATTTGCTGCCCAGGCGGGCCAGGGTGTACATCTCTCCCAGCGCGTAGGTCGCGATGCCGTGCTCGTAGGTGCCGGCTCCGCCTTTGCCGCCGTTGGCCTCCCCCTGCCAGCCACCGGAGAAGATGCCATACGGGTTCTGTTTACCGACCTCGATCAGGTACATGATGCCCTTCATCACATTGTCGCCATAGAACGGCGACTCCGGCGTTTCGCAACGGCCGAGATAGCATAGCAGGGCCAGCCCCGTCATCGCCGCCTTGTTGGCGCGGCCCCAGGAGCCGTCCGCGTTCTGCTTGCTCTTCAGCCATTCCAGCGACGCGCTCACCGCCGCCTCGCACTCCGGCGTCCCGCCGTTCTGCCGCAGCTTCTCCAACCGCTCCTGCGTCGAGCACCGGCTCCTCATCGACGGCGGCAGCGTCACAAAGCCCGCCGCGCCGCCCATCCCCATCCCTTTGCCAAAGCCCCCACCAGCCCCGCCCGTACCAAAACCACCGCTCGCTCCCAGCGCCCCGCCGCCCATCATCGCGCTCACGTCCGGCATGTCCAGCGCGTCCGGCGGCGCCTCCGGCAGCGTGATGGCCGAGTTCATGCTCGTGCTCACCAGCTTCTTCATCGGCATCGTCTTGTTGATCGAGCTGCGT
>JAEUHJ010000085.1 GCA_016795375.1 Verrucomicrobiaceae bacterium | reverse complement strand
CAAAGTTTTCTTCCCGTGTGGACCGTCAATTCTCGATCTCCGCGCAGCTTCAAAAGCGGTGCTTCTTCTTCGCGAAGCGCAAAAGACCCGCAAGGGCAAACCGACTGGATCACTGATTCCGAACAAACTTCAAAAGCGTGGACGCTTGAGCCGCGAGATGATGGAAGCTGCCAAGAAACTTGGCGTTCCGATGCTCGCAGGGCTTTCCCTTCGTCAAAGTTTCGCAGATGCCGCAGGGCAGGCGAAAGTTGTCTCTCAAATGGGAGCAGCATCGCTCCTCGCATCTCACGAGATGCAGCAGCTCATGAAGGAGATGACCCGTGGCTAAACGACGCTCCCTTGATGACGCCCTGACACCAGAAGAACAAGCATTCTTGGACAAAGGCACGAACACGCCGTCCAAAGCGAAGCCGAAAGCCACATCAAAGCCGAAGCCCAAGCCGAAGGCAAAACCAACCACGAGAAAGGAGGAACCCGCTATGGCAAGACCCGCAATGAAAGAAGACTTCACTCAAAGGAATGAAGCCCCCCAACAAGCGCCGATGATGTCGGGGTTCTCAATGCCCGGAGTCGTATCCCTGAACACCAGAATTGACCCAGAAATCAGCGCCGCACTTTTGACCGCTTCCATGCAACGGAAGATTCAACGCCAACAGCCCTTCACCCAGCAAGACATTGTTGCGGAAGCTCTTCGCATGTGGCTAAAGTCTTACGGCTACCTGAACTAGCCACCCTCATTCGGGCCTCTGGCTTGAAAAACGCCTCCTGAGCGGAAGTGATTTTATACACCCGTTTTATACAGCGACGGCCTGAAAACGTGCAAAATCAGGCAACTTGATGCAACAGCGTGCAACGCGCCATCAGCCGCAATCCCTTATGTTGCAAGGGATTGCAAATGAATGCAAATGAATGCAAAATGGTGCAACAACCTTTAATGCAACTGTGCGGACCACTTGGATGAACCATACCTTCCAGTTCTTCAATCCCGCGGCGAAGGTTACTATCACCCACGGCCATCTGCCGCATTGGGATCAGGCGGAATCGACTTACTTCATCACCTGGCGCATGGCGGACTCCATCCCGCGCGAAATCTGGCCCCGCTGGCGGGAAGAACGAGATGCGTGGCTGCTCGCCCACGACATTAATCCCGCAGCCAAGGACTGGCGTTTCGATCTCGAAATGCTCGATGAAGCCGCGCGGAACGACTTCCGCCGTTTCGCCCGCGCTTTGGAAAAGGAACTCGATGCCTGCCATGGCGGTTGCGTCCTGCGTGATCCTGCCATCTCCCGGCTCGTTGCCGATGCGTTGCATCACTTCGACGGCGCTCGCTACTCGCTCGGCGACTATGTGGTCATGCCAAACCATGTGCATCTCCTCGTGGGCGGCCTTCCGCGCCAAGCCATGCTCAAACAGGTCGAATCCTGGAAGAAATGGACCGCCATCCAGATCAACAAGGCGCTGAGCCACTCCGGTCGTTTCTGGCAGGACGAAAGCTTCGACCACCTCGTCCGCAACGATGCCTCATTTCAGAAGTTTCGTGCCTACATCGCCCAAAACCCCGTCACAGCCCGCATCAAGCCACACGAGTTCATCCTATGGCAACGCCCGCTCCCATAGTGGTCCGCACAGTCCCCTGTGCGGCGCTCCGCCATCATCCAAGACTCCGCATCCTCCCTGAGCCGTCCTTGTGCGGATTGTTTTTACGCGAAGCCCGCCAGCAGCCTGCCACGCCCCGCACAGGGGACTGTGTGGACCACTTTGCTGGCGCCCTTCCCGCACAATTCCTGCTCCCGCCACCGTTTAAGCCCCAGCCATGATCGCACGCACCATCCTCGAAGCCCGCATCTCGGAGGTGCGCGAGGCCTTGCGCAAGGCGCGGCTGCTGCGGCACATGGCGGTGGTCTTTTTCATCGGCATCGTCGTGCGCGGGACCTTTCTGTTCGCCACGCTGAACGGCCACCCGGTTCCGCAGCGCATCGACCGCTGGAGCATGCTCGCGCTCATCGCGCTGGCACTCATCGCTTATCTCAAAGGCCGCAGGAATCTGTGGAGCGATCGCGACATCGCCCGCATCATCGAGCAAAGGCATCCCACGCTCGACTCGCTGCTGCTCACCGCCATCGACCACGAGCCGCAGGCGGACTCGCCAACGAGCTTCCTGCACGAGCGACTCATCGACCACGCGCTCGCCCGCGCCGCGACGCAGAACTGGCCTGTCACCGCCGCGCACAAGCCCTACACCCGCGCCCTCGCCGCCGCGTGGATCGCCGTCATCGCCTTCCTCGTGACCGATGTGGCCCTGCGCCTCAGCACGCCTGACGCAAAGTCCCAAATTGCCGCCCAAAAAGGCCAGGAGGCCGCCTCCAAGCCGACGGACTTCAAAGTCACCGTCACGCCCGGCGATGCCGAGGTCGAGCGCGGCTCCCGCCTCATCATCGAGGCACGATTCGACGGTCCCGTGCCTGCCGATGCCATTCTCATCGTCAGCGATGCGGTCGATGGCAAAATCCGCGACCAGTTGCCGATGCGCCTCACCGTCGATGGCCAGGTCTTCGGCGGTTTCATCAACAAGGTGGAGCGCGACACGAAATACCACGTCGAGTTCACCAATCAGAAATCCCAGCAGCACACGCTCACCGTCTTCGACTATCCCGCGCTCGTCCGCAGTGATGTGATCGTCACACCGCCCGAATACACCAAGCTCCCCGCCAAAGAGACCAAGAACACGCAGAAAGTCACCGCGCTCGAAGGCTCGAAGATCGCATGGAAGATCAAGGTGAACAAACCGCTGATCGCCGAGTTGACAGCGAAGTCGGACCCTTTCGGCCCGCATCTCACCGCCGCCGAGCTTTTCGGCGAGGACAAAACGGTCGTCGAACTCAAACCCAGCTCCGACGACCCCGCGCTGCTCGAAGGCGTGCTCACCGCCGAGAAGTCGCAGAAATATCGCCTGCACCTCGTCGATGAAGCCGAGCGCGCGAACAAAAATCCGCCATGGTTCACCGTCACCGTGCAATCCAACCAGCTCGCCAAGATCGAAGTCGTTTTCCCGAAGCGCGACATCCAGGTGTCGTCGCTCCAGGAGCTGCCCGTCGAGGCAAAGGTGTCCGACGACCTCGGCGTGATGAAAAGCGGCGCGGTCTTCAGCATCAACGGCAACAGCAAAGAGATCCTCTTCAAGCACGCCGTCACCGCGCCGCAGAAGAAGCAGGATGTGCGCGCCGAGCTGACTTTGGAAAAAGAAAACGCGCAGCCGCGGCAGCTCGTCAGCTATTACCTCTGGGCGGAGGACACGGGACCGAAGGGCGAGGTGCGCCGCAGCATGAGCGACATGTTCTTCGCCGACATCCGTCACTTCGAGGACATCTTCCGCGAGGCCGAGGCACCGCCCGCCGAGCCCGGCCAGCCGCAGCAGAAAGGCCAGACCGACAAGCTCGTCGATCTCGTCAAACAAATCGTCAACGCCACCTGGCGCATCATCCGCGACACGAACGCCGGCCGCACGATGGACTCCGTCGCGCCCGATGTCGATGTCGTGGACCAGTCCGTCGGCCTCGCGCAGGAGCAGATCAAGGAAGGCATGGAGGAGGCCGAGGACGCGGAGATCAAACAGGCGCTCACTGAGGCATGGAAATCGCTCAAGGATGCCCAGCCGCCGCTCCAGCAGGCCTCCGCCGAGAAAAAGCGCTCGCCTTTGAATCAGGCGCTCACCTTTGAGCAGACCGCGCTCGAATGGCTGCACCGCGCGCAGAGCCGCGAGCACCAGGTCATGCGCCAGAACAGCCCGCCGCAGCAGGCCATGTCTGGAAGCGAGAGCCAGAAGCAAAACCAACTCATGGATCTCGAGATGAAGCAGCAGGAGCAGCGCTACGAAGAAGAGAAGGCCGCGACTGAAGAACAGACCGCCGAACAGCAGGAGAACCTGCAGGTGTTGAACCGCCTGAAGGAACTCGCCCGCCGTCAGGAGGCGCTGGCGGAGAAGATGAAGGAGCTGCAAAACCAGCTCGCCAACGCGAAGACGGATGAGGAGAAGCAGGAGCTCGAAAACCAGCTCAAACGTCTCCAGGCGGAGCAGCAGCAGCTTCTCAGTGATCTCGATGATCTCAAGGAGCGCATGGAGAAGCCTGAGAACGCGCAAAACATGGCCGAGGCGAAGGAGCAGCTCGAAAAAACGCGTGAGCAGGTCAACGAAGCCGCCGAAAAACTCAAAGAGCAGCAACTCACCGACGCCGCGAACTCCGCCACCCGCGCGCAACGCGAGCTGGAGCAGATGCAGGAGGACTTCCGGCAGAAGACGAGCAAGAAATTCGCCGACGAGATGAAGCAGCTCCGCCAGCAGGCCCAGCAGGCTGCCGACGCGCAGAAAAAGATCAGCGAGGCTCTCGAAAACCAGAAACCCGCCGAGAGCGACATCGCCAAAAGCATGCAAAACCAGGCGCAGAGCCGCCAGGTGGCCGAGCAGCAGGAGAACGTCGAAAAACTCCTCAACAACATGCGCCAGCTCAGCGAGCAGGCCGAGCAGAGCGAGCCGCTGCTCCACAAGAACCTCTACGACGCCGTGCGCAAAGCCCAGACCGCCGGCCTGGAGGAGAACCTCCAAGAAACCCGCGATCAACTCCGCTACGGCACCGCCGCCGACGCCAAGGACGCCGAACGCAAAGCCGCCAACGCGGTCGATGAACTCCAAAAGGGCGTCGAAAAAGCCGCCGAGAGCGTGCTAGGCAGCGAGAGTGAGGCGTTGCGCGTGGCGAAGAACGAACTGGATAAACTGATCCAGGAAGCGCAGGAGCAAGAAGAGGGACAGAAGGGACAAGAAGGACAAAAGGGAGGTCCGCAGGCGTCCGACGAGTCCGATGCGAAAGGCCAACAAACTGCCGAAAAAGGCCAGAAGCCTGGCGAACAGGGAAAGGGCCAAGGACAGCCACAAGATCCTAAGACCGCTCAAAACGGCGAAGGCCAGCAGGGCCAGAAACCGGGTGAAAAAGGCCAAGACGAAGCCCAAGACGGCCAAAAGCCCGGCGAGAAAGGTCAGGGCAAGGGCGAGGGTCAGGAGCCGAAGATGGCCGAAAAAAGCCAGCAGCCCGGTGAAGGCCAGCAAGGCCAAAAAACCGGCGAACAAGGCGAAGGCAAAGGCCAGCAACCGGGTCAGCAAAGTCAAACAGGTCAACAACCGGGTCAGCAAGGCCAAGGATCGCAACAGCAGGCCAACTCGCCATCTCCCTCTCCCCGCGAAGGACAGGGACAGCAGCCCGGCGAACAACGGGGAGAGGGCCGGGGTGAGGGGCAGCCACAGACTGCCGATGCCAATAACCCGAATCAAAGCGGACGAGGGCGTCCGCGCTCCGATGATGACGGACGGGGGCGTCCGTTCTCCGGCCCCACGACGGATCGCGATTCGGACAACGACCGCTTCCGCCCACAAATCGCCGGAGGAGCGGTGCCGGAGGCACTGTTCTTCGAGGATTCCAAGGAGCAGCCGGACACGAATGTCTTCACCGGCGACGGCTATGACCGCTGGAGCGACCGCCTGCGCAACGTGGAGGAGCTTCTCAACAATCCCGAGCTGCGTAACGAGGCCGCGAAGATACTCGACCGCGCGCGAGAGCTGCGCATCGACCTCAAACGCAGCAACGAAGCCCCGCAGGTGGCGCATTTGAACCAGCGCATCACCGCGCCGCTCATGGAACTGCGTGATCGTGTCGTCGAAGAGCTTTCCAAAAAAGACGCGGGCAAAAATCTCGCGCCGGTGGACCGCGATCCTGTGCCTGCCGAGTTCCGCGACCTCGTGAGGCGCTATTACAAAGAACTGGGGGCTGGGAAGTAAAAATCTCCGAGATGCTTTGCTAGAATGAAGGCTCGACGTCTTCGCGTGCATCATCATAATCCGCGCCGATGTCACCCACGGTCTTGAGACTGTACAGCGCCGATGGCCTGCATGAGCTGGCTTGTCCGGCGGACGCGTGCATCGAGATCGGCAGCGTGCCGGAGTGTGAGATCATGCTCGAAGGGGCGACGATTCTGCCGAGGCACTGTGTGCTGCGGCGGATGGGAGAGACGCGGTTCCGCATTCAACGTGTGACACCGGAGGCGCGGTTCACGGTGAATGGTGTTTATGGACCAGATTTGGAAGCCGAGACGCCGTTCCGCTTCGGCATCGGGGCCGAGGAAATCACGTTCAGCCTCGTGGTGGATAGTGAGGAGGTGGATGAGGAGGCAAATGCTGTCGTGCAGCAGGAGGATGTACCAGCGCATGAAGATCAAAGCGGCGCACGCGTGAACCGCCGAGACTATCTGCTGCAACCCACGACCCTGCGACCGCGTGCGGGTGAGCGCGTGGGAGAGGTTGTCTTGGATAATGACGTGGGCGCACGGGGGCTTCCGCACTCCAAAATCGAGATGGTGCCTCTGAGCGAAGCGAAACCGGAAGCGCTGAAAGCGGGGGCGGAGGAGTCGTCCTCGAAGCTGGTGTTCGCGGGCCTGCTGGTCTGCGGGTTGATGGTCGGCGGGATTTTTTACTGGCAGCAGTTCCTGGATGGCATGCCGCCTTCATCCGCATCGGCTGCCGTCGCGACTTCGCGTAAGCTCGAGGCGCGGGAGTTGTCCTCGGAGGAGTTGATCGAGGTCGCGGCTGATTTGCGGCAGGCTGGAATGTCCATGCTGGCGACGCATGTCCTCATGCCGCAGGCGGAAGAGGGTAACATCAAGGCGATGCACGAGCTGGGGCTGGCGTTTTTGCAGTCGGGGGAGTTTGCCGGGGAGGCGATTTTTCTTCTGCGCGGCGCGGCGGAGGGCGGATCGCGCGAGGCGCTGGCTGACCTGGTGGAGGCGGTGGAAAATCCGTTGAACATGGATCGCTACAAGGCGGAGGCATTCCAGCATCTCGACTTCGCCGTGAAACTCGGTGAAACGAACGCGTGGATGCCGCTGGGGGAACGGTTTGAGCAGGGGCACGGCGTGGGAAAAGATCTCGAACTGGCTCTTGCGGCTTACGAGATGGCCAGGGCGGCTGGTGAGCGCCGTGCCGCGCCGAAACTGGCGGCGCGGCAGGAGGCGCTGGAGTGTGTGGCGGGGTTTGTGCGCTCGTGGAACGAGGTCTCGGTGGCGACGCTGCTGGATCATGTATCGTCGCGTCCACAGCGATACTTCACTCAAGAAAAGCCGGCGATGGAGGCGCTGCTGCGCGCCGAGGAGCAGATGCGCGCGCTCTGGCCGCTGCGGCGCATCAGCGTGATTGATGGAGCGAAGGCAAAACTCAGCAGCTTCGAGCACATCGAGGTGACACAGCCATTCCAGTTCGAGCTGCAGCGCGGCGGGCGCATCGCCCGCGGCACGGGCCTGTTTACGTGCGAGGTGGAGCGCGAGGAAGGCGGCTGGCGCGTGGTCAGCGCGCGGGATGAGATCGCGATCAAGGTGCTGTTGCCCGCCGGTGATCAATTCACCAGCGCTGAGTCGCTGCGGGATCTGAAACCTGCCTTCAGTGTGGCGGAGCAGGTGGAGGAGACGCGGCTGGAGATTCTCGAAAAGATGCGCGGCCTGGAGGAGACGCAGGATTTCAAACCGGCGCTGACGCTGATCCTGAACGCGGCGATGACTTTCCCGCAGGAGGAGTTCTGGCGGCCGTTCGCGGACAAACTGAGCGACCGCATGTCGCGTGAGTTTTTCGCGCAGGGGCGCTGGCTGGACGCGGCGTTGTCCGCGCCGGTGCATCAACTCGCGGAGCTGGGCTCTGTCTCCGCGATGCTGCTGGAGGGACATCTGCTCATGGCGGGTTATGGTTACACACGCGACGAGAAGCGCGGCGTGGCGATGTATGAGAAGGCGTTTGAGGTCGGGAAGCGACGTGACGCACGGTTTTACTATGCGGAGGCGCTTTTCCAGGGACGTGGAGCGACGCAGGATTTCGAGAAGGCAGGCGCGCTGGTGCTGTCCTTCATGACGCGGTCAAAGCATCCGCTGGAGGCGTATCTGGCGGCGCATCTGCTGTGGCGGAAGGCGGAGGCGGATCCCGCGCTGTGGCAGCAGGTCTATGACACACTATCACGCGTGGCGGAAAAGCATCCGCCTGCGAAGCATCTCGCGGGGATGGTGCTGCTCAATCACGGCAATACGACTCGCGAGCGCAAAACAGGCTTCGCCGCGCTCAAAGCCGCCGCCGAGGCCGGTGTGCCGGAGGCGATGAAAAATCTCTCGAAGTGCTACCTGGACGGCTCCGGCTGCGAGAAAGACGCGCATCAGGCCATGCTGTGGAAGCAAAAGGCAGCTGTGACCGAGCCGCCGCGCCGCAGGCATTACACGGAGTTTGTCGAGCAGGAGTGAAAAGAGCGGTTGCGAATTTCCTGCCGAAAGAGGGCTTTCTCACACCCTGCCGGTGATCGAACTGCGACGGTCATCACGGAAAAAATCCTCCATGCGGCGGCGCAGGTCGGAGTAGAACTGCTGAGCCATCGCTTCCAGAGCGTCCGCCTTGTACTTGATGCCGCTGGTGGCGGCCAGCTCGCGCTCGATGCGCATTTTCTCCTCGAAGGCATGCTCCAGCTCCATGAGGTGCTCCAGGAAACCTTTCGCGGCACGAGAGCGGTCCACACCTTCGATGAGAGCGCGTTCGAGCGGCTTGTGCTGCGTGAGGTGCAGGAGCTTGCTTTCACCCAATTCCTTCATGTAGCGGTTGAAGGTGGCCAGGAAGGCCTTGCGCTCGCCGTCGAACTTCACCTCCTCGCGGTCCAGCAGCGTGTCATAGGGGCCGGGCTTGGAGAAGAACTTCACGATGAGCGGAATCGTATCCACCAGCATGAAGAGCAGCGTGAGGACGAGGTAGGCGACGAGCGCGAAGGTCCCGCCCTCGGCACCCTGCTTGAAGAGCTCGTGCAGTGCCAGGGTCTGCTTGAGGATGTCGCGCCGGGGCTCGGCGTTGATCTTGGCAACGCGCGTGTTCTCATCTGCGGTGATCGTGGTGATCTCCTCGTGCATCTTCTTCTCCTGGAGTTGCAACGCGTCGATCTGCGCCTTCAAAGTCTCGCGGATGGCGTTCTGCTGGCCCACAAACGCGTCCGCCTGCTCCGCCTGCACTTTCTGTTTCAAGGCAAGGATGCGTGTCTGCTCCGCCTTGTTTGCAGCGGCCATTTCGGCGGCCTTGGCGTCGAGCGCGGCGTTCACACCGTCCTCGGCGGCCTTGATTTCGGCCACGAGCACCACACGGTTTTTCGTCATCGTGTCCAGCACGCCACTGAGGCGAGCGGACTCGGCGCGACGCCAGGTGAGCTGGTCCTCCTGGATGCTTTTGGCACGCGGACCCAGGCCGATGATGCCGCTGCGCTGGCCGTTGACCTCGCGCTCGAATTCGGTCTGCCATTGATTGAGTTCACCGGCGATTTTCTGGTAATCGGCGCTCAGCCTGGCCATTTCCGTGTCGAGCGTTTCGAGGCGCGTTTTACCGGGAGCGACCGCTTCGGCGATTTTGGCTTCGCGATCGGCCTTGGCTTTTTTTTCGTCCTCGGTCAGCGGCGCTTCGACCGGCTTGCCGTTTTCATCGAGGAATTTGGCACGGAAGGTGGCGTCCCAGTTCTCGCGCTGCTTGGCGATCTCGGCCTCCAGCGGCACGATGCGGGCCTCCACGGCGGCTTTTTGCTGTTTCGCCGTCTCACGCGTGCCTTCGATCTCCTCCTGGCGATGTTTTTCGATCACCGAGCTGACTGTGTCCCTGAACAGCAGCAATGTCAGCGGATGCGAGATGGTGACGCCCATCAGCGCGGCGACCACGACACGCAGGCCGAACTGCGCGGCTTTGCGGAAGATGTTCTGATAGGCGCGATATGTGGCCAGCAGCGCGCGGTCCACGGTCAGGATGATGAACGCCCACACCAGTGACACCGGAGCGATGATGAGCCAGTTGTCCGTGAGTGTGCTCAGCGCATAGGCACACGCGATGATGGCAAATGTGGACGGGACGAGCACCGTCGCCCCGAAGGCGACGTATTTCCGCCGTTCCCAGGCCGGGCAGGCGTCGAGGTTGTCAGAGGAGGCGGCGGAGAGCCAGAAGAAGACGCGTTCGACGCGGTCGAGGAAGTTCATGGGCGTGGATGGTTGCCGGGCGAAGTGTGCGGGCGGGACTGTGGTTGTCAATCCGCGCCGCCGGATTATTGAGGGCGTATGACGCCCGTCCTCGATGACTCATTCATCTGTGATTCCGTCCCTGCGGAGTTCATGGACAGGCTCTGGGCGGCGGGCTGGCGGCATTTCGGGCGGTATTTCTTCCGCTACAGCACTCAGCCGGACAGGGCAGCGGACTGCACGCAGACCATCACGCCGCTGCGCATCAACCTCGCGTCCTGCACCTTCACCAAAAGTCAGCGGCGGGTGCTGCGCAAAAATGCCGGCTTGCGCCACGACATCGTCTCCGCGCGACTCGACGACGAGCTGCGCGCCATGTTCATGAGCCACAAGGAGCGCTTCACCCATAACGTCCCAGAGGCGCTGGAGGATTTTCTCGGCCCCGATCCTCAGAACGGCCCCTGCGAATGCCGCATGTTGCGGGTGTTTGAAAAGGGACGACTCATCGCCGCGAGCTTCTTCGATGTCGGGCAGCAGGCGGCGTCGAGCGTTTACGGCATCTTCGATCCCGGGTCCGCCAGACGCAGCCCCGGCATTCTCACGATGCTGCTGGAGATCGAGCACTGCCGCGCAGCCGGTCTGCGCTGGCTGTATCCTGGCTATGCCACGCACGAAAGCAGCGCGTATGATTACAAGAAGCAGTTCCACAGCCTCGAAAAACTCGATTGGGCCACAGGCGAGTGGTTGAAAAGCGCTCCGGCCTAACGACGGACGTGCAGAAAGAGATTCACACCCTCCGGCTCCCACTGAATGTCGATGGCGTCGGACTCCGCGCCTGCCGCCAGGGCCAGTTCACGCAGGTGATCGCGGGTGCGGTGCTGCAACACCCAGTCACCCAGCAGCTCCATGTAGTCGCGGCTGGGATTGAAGTCGGAGAAATTCCCCACCACCACCTCGCCGCCTCGTTTTGTCACGGCCATGAGCGCCTTGAGCAGGAACACAAAAGACCGGTCGGTGAGATAATCAAACAGTCCCGCCGACCAGACAAGCTCGTAGCCCTTGGATGGCAGGAAGCGCAGCACGTTGCGATGATAGAACTCCACCCGCCGCGCAAACGGCGCGCACATCTTCTTCGCGCACTCGATGGCGTGAATCTCGGCGTCCACACAGTCGAAAAAGACCTCGTGCTCCGGATTGTCCAGCACCCACTCATGCACATCACGCGCCGGACCGCTGGCGACGTTCAACACACGGACCGGCGCCTTGGCGCGGCCTGCCGTGTGCGAATTCAGAAGCTGGTGGAAGTAGGCTTTGCGGTTGCGCACGGCGTTCGGCGCGGCCTGTGAGTGAAAATACAAGTCCCAGCGGCGCAGATGCGGCTCCTGCGCCGTTTGCAGCGTGTAGATGGCCTCGATGATCTCGAAGTCGCCGCTGTAGCCATATTTTTTGCCCAGCGCCCGCGCCTGCATCGTTCCCTCCAGATGGCGACTGGTGATGTCATGCGAGTAGGCCAGCACATCCTCACGATTGACCACTTTCGCCCGCACCGTGTCACCAAGTTGCCGCAGTGCCCGGTTCAACAAGGCGTACTCATGCGGCATCGGCCCGCCACTGGCGATGAGTTCGCGCAGCAGCTCGTCCAACTGCACCAAGGACTCGACGCCGCCCCTGCGTTCATAGAGACGTTCTTGAAGAGCGAGAGGCGGCATGGTCGGCTGGGAATTATAACTCATTGATAATAAACCAATCTTAACCAGTCGGGAAGTGAAAAATTCATCTGACCAGCTGTTACCTGTGCTGCTCATGCCGTCGCCGCCCTGGATATTCGCGTTCATCGCCCTCCTCCGCCTTTGCCGGGCCTGTCGATTTGTGCAGCCCGTTTTCAACCTGGAGGAGCGAAGGAGTGATCACCCGCATGGTGAATCTGCTCATTGAGTACTCCGGCAAGCCGGTGACGCCTTTTGGTGGGGCTTCGCTGTCTCGTGTGGGCGGCGTGGGGAAGGCCATTCAGGCCGACAGGTGTCGTGTGGCAGCGTGTGATGGCTGGCTCTGTTTTCTTCTCGAAGCCCCATGATGATGGCTCGCCTATGGGGTTTCGAGAAGAATGCAGAGCGGCGTGGCCCCTGGGGCCAAGTCTTTCAAGAAGTCCTGGAGTAGAGTGGCTGTTTGGCAGGCCCAGCCACCCCCCCAAAACACCGAGGCGCCATTTTTTAGCAGGCGGCGGTCAGATGGCCCAGTGCAAGCAGGCCGTAGTAGGTGTACTCGCAATCCAGCGTGTCATCTGTCCAGTTGCCGTGAAAACCGCCGGTGGCGTTCCAAAGCGAGTCCACAAAATCGAGGCACGGTTCTCTGAGTCGGGAGAAGTCCGCCTGCACCGCATCCAGTGCATGCAATGCTACCGCAGTGGACAGCAGATCGGGAAGGGGAGCGGCTGGCAGCGCGCGGAATCCGCCTTGGGGCAGGCACTGCCGCATGAGCCATTCCACGGCCTCCGGTGGTGGGGGCATTTCCATGTGCCGGTGCAGCGCGACCATCGCCGCTGTCGCCGTGGTGGAGCCGACGGGGATGCCAGGCTCGTTCGACCATGCGCCATCCTTGGTGCGCAGGCCGCCCATGCACTCCGCCAGACGCCAGGGCTCCGGCGGCAGGCCGCCGAGGTCTTGATAGGCTCCCCACGCCATCAGGCAGCCATACGCGCTGCTTTTGTCGCGTCCTGGGGCTTGGTGATAACCGCCGTCAGCACAGCGAAATGCCTCGATCCGTGCCGCCAGCGCTTCGCGCGAGGCCACGGGAAAATCCTTCATGCCCGCATTGGCCCAGCATCGTGCCAGGCAGCAGAGGTGGACGAAGTCCTGCCCGGCACCATCACCAAAACCGGCCAGCCACGGCTTCACATCAGGCATGCCCTCTCCATCCAGCGAGAGGGCTTGCATGCCTTCCAGTCCGAACACGGTGTAGTAGAGATCCGGCTTGTCATCTCGATCCAGGAAGCCGCCCCCGACTGCGGCGCGCGAGCGCAGAAAGCCTGCCACCAAGTCCGCTGACTCACCGAGCAGTTTGGGGGCGAGACGGGCGACTTGGAGCATTTCGAGGCGGAAAGACATGGTTTTGGGTGGTTTGGCAAAAGGTTCGATGATGGCCTGCTTTCTTGACCTTTCCCCGGTTTTCCGGTTTATTTCCAGCGTTTACAAGCCTGCGCGCCCGGCCTAAGGCGTGCTGTGTGAAGCGCCTCCCGAACCGGCGCCCCCTGGCTCTTTCACCTCACTTTCTGACTCCCAGCTCATGATCGACCTCATCTCCAAAGGCGGACCCCTCGTCTGGCTCCTGATCGGGTGCCTGTGCTTTGCCGGGGCGATCTTCATCGAGCGTCTGGCCTATTTTCACCGTGCGAGCATGAACATCGGCGAGTTCCTCGCGGGACTGGCAAGCCTCATCCGGCGGCGGAACTTCGCGGAGGCGTTGCAGGAATGCGTGGCGACGCGGGTGCCTGCGGGTCGGGTGATTCACGCGGCGCTGCTGCGGCATCATGTGCCGAGGGAGCAGTTGAAGGAGATCGTGCAGGAGGCCGGGCAGCTCGAGGTGCCGCGACTTGAGCGCTTTCTGGGCATCTTGAACGCCATCGCTCATGCGGGGCCGCTCATCGGCCTGCTGGGCACGGTGATCGGCCTGCTGGACAGTTTCACCGGTCTCGCATCCGCGAACGGCGTGGCGACTCATGCGGATGTGGCGCGCGGGGTGTATCAAAGCCTGATCACTTCCGCGCTCGGCCTGGTGGTGGCGATTCCCGCCTACCTCTCCTTCGCTTTTCTCAGCGCCCGGGCCCGTGCGCTCATGCATGACCTGGAGCGTGCCGGGATCGAGATCGTGAACCTGATCGAGGACGCGAAAGGCAGCGACAACATCGTGGAATTCCGTCCTGCGGAGGCGGAAGCGCCGAAAACGGGCAAACGGATGCGCGGTTTGAACGGATGAGTCCCGGCCGCTGGTCTCCCGTAGTGATGGAACAGAGGACTCCTGAGCAACCCCCCATGAAGCTCGAAAGCAACCTACCGAAACAAAGCCCGTGGCTCTACACCGCGCCGCTGCTGAACACGATACTGTTGCTGCTGGTGTACTTTCTTTTCAGCAGCGGCTTTGTGGTGCAGTCCGGCATCACCGTGGAGCACCCCCGGTCGAATTCGCGCCTCACGGGCTTTGACCGGGCGCACATCATCACCGTGGCGGCCGGAGCCGACGGCCCGGTATATTTTGACGGTGTGCGCACCAGTGGCGCCGAGCTGCATGAGAAGCTCAAGGCGCATCGCGAGGGCGAACGGCGCGCGATCATCCACGCTGACAGACAGGCGCCGCACGGTCGGGTGATCGAGGTCGGCAACATCGCTCTCGATCTCGGCTACGAAGTGGCCTACTCCACCGTGCCGCCGAAATCTTGAAGCCTGGGATGATGCCAGCCAATCCACAAGCACCGCTGATTTTCGCCTGGAATGCGCGGGATCATTCCACCTGGCATCTGGTGGCGGCGTTGCTGCTGCTGATGGGCGGCGTGGCGGCGTTTTTTTTCATCTTCCGCGTCGTGCAGCCGGTGGCGCAACGCCAGCCGGTGACTCCGCGGCATGTGATCTCGCTCGATCCGGGCGATCCGGTGGCGCTGGCGTTGATCCATCGCGCCCAGGACCGCAGCTTCGCGTTGCTCGCGGAGCCTGATACGCTGTTGACGGGCGAAGGCCGTCCGCTGGCGTTCAGACCTTCGTTTGAGGGGTATCAGATCAAGTTGCGGAAACAGGAACCGGCTGACATCACCCTGCGGCCGCGTCTGCTTGCCTCGATGTCGAGCGTGCTGCCCCCGGTGCCGCGCCGTGCCACCGGGCCTGTTTCTGAACCGCCGGCCGCGACGCTGCGTGCCATCATGAGTCCCGCGCTGGCAAAGCGTGGCCTGGCAAGCGTCGTGCTGGAGGGCATTCCGCTCTCCCAGCCGACTCGTGTGCAATTCCGCGTGGCGGTCGGTTCAGCCGGACAGGTCGTGACCGCGCTGCCACTGGGCAGCACCGACGAGGCCGGAGTGATGCGGCAATTGCATGAAGCGGTCCGCAACCTGCGCTTCGCACCGTCCGAGGTGAGGCGCCTGGAGTGGGGCGAGATTTCCTTCCGTTGGGAGGCGGAGACACGGCCGTGATCGCGATTCCTCTCGGCAGCCTGATCATCTTGTTCATGGCCGTGGGGGTCACGGTGGTGTGTGTGTTGTGGTTCCACAGCTTCTGGCGCGACCGCAAGCGCGAGGTGTACCGCCGGCGCATCGCCATTCAGTGCCGGATCTGCGGCACCGCGTATGCCTGCGAGCCGAAACGCAAGATCGAGGTGACGACCTGCCCCGTGTGCCGTACGCCGAATGAACGCAACAAGTTGCAGCAGATCTGACCGCCTCATTTTGCGGTGTTGGCGAAAGCGGGCTTGCTTTCGCGGCGCCGGATCGGCGACAGTGCGGGGAACCGATGTCCTCACGCGTTTCGCACTCCTCCACCGACGCCATGCTGCCCGCGACCGCGGCGAAATCCGCGCAAGAGCAGATCGAAGCGGTCATCCAGCGCGTCTCGCGGATCATTCTGGGCAAGGAGGATGTCGTCCGGCTGGCCGTGACGTGCCTGCTGGCGCGCGGACATCTGCTGTTGGAGGACCAGCCGGGCGTGGGCAAGACGATGCTCTCGCAGGCGCTGGCCCAGGCGCTGGGGCTTGGATTCCGCCGCGTGCAATTCACCAGCGATCTGCTGCCGTCGGACATCCTGGGAGCGTCGATTTATGACCGTGACACCGCCGCGTTTCATTTCCATCGCGGCCCCGTCTTCACCCAGGTGCTGCTGGCGGACGAGATCAACCGCGCCACGCCGAAAACACAGTCCGCGCTGCTCGAGGCGATGGAGGAGGGCAAGGTGACCGCGGATGGCTCCACGCATCCGCTGCCGGAGCCGTTCTTCGTCATCGCCACGCAAAATCCATCGACTCAAGTGGGTACCTTCATGCTGCCGGAGTCGCAGTTGGATCGTTTTCTCATGCGCCTGGCTCTTGGTGTGCCGGATCGCGGCGCGGAGCGCGCCCTCCTCGAAGGACAGGAGCGCCGCGAGCTGCTGCGCACGATGGAGCCTGCCATGTCGATGGTCGAATTGCAGCAGTTGCAAAACCAGGCGCGCGCGGTGCATGCCGCGCCGGCGTTGCTCGACTACTTGCAGGATCTTCTGGTCGCCAGCCGGGTGCAAGGACACGGCCTGTCTCCGCGTGCCGGCCTAGCCACCCTCGCCGCTTCACGCGCGTGGGCCTTGCTCGGCGGCAGGGCGATGGTGCTGCCCGAGGACATCCAAGCCGTGGCCGTCCCGGTGATGGGACATCGCCTGGAGCAGGCGATGGACGGCATGAGCGGTGTGGAGTTCGCCAAACAGCTCATCGCCGGGACACCACTGCCGTGAAGTGATGAGAACATGCGTCCGCTGGAACCGGCACACGCTGGCGCTGCTCGCCATCGCCGGCGGCATGTGGTACGCGGCGGAGGCGCAGTCAAACGGCGCGGCGCACCTCGTCGCGCTTCTGGTCGCGGCAATGGGCCTCATGTCGTGGCTGCATGCGCGGGCGAATCTGCGCGGCCTGCGGGTGCGCCTCGTCGGAGCGCGGCCGGTGGCGCAGGATGAATCAAAACGCATCCCCGTTGAGTTGCGCGCAAGCGGCGCGTTTTCCCCCTGCGGGCTGGAGGTGATGGCCGTCGGTGCGGAAAAAACGGTGTTTGTCGAGCGCGTGCCCGCAGGAGGCGTGGTGAACCTCGATCTGCCTCCGCCGGTGCGGCCCGCAGGCGGTACTTTGCGCGTGCTCATGCGCAGCGTGTATCCGCTGGGGCTTTTCACCGCGCAGGCGGTGATGGAGACATCCTGGGTGCGCCGTGTGCATCCCAAAGCAGCCGGGGACCTGCCGCTGCCGGAACCTGAGTCGTTGTTGACAGGGGATGCGGCGGCTGCCGCCACTGCCAGGACACAGGCCGGTGGCGATGACTTTGCCGGCTTGCGGGAATGGCGCGCGGGGGATTCTCCGCGTCACATCGACTGGCGTTCGGCGGCGCGTGGGGGGCCGTTGATGGTCAAGTCGTGGAGTTCCGGCGCGTCAGGTGCTGTCGTGCTCGATTGGAATGCTTTGAAGCTCGCGGACGCTGACCGCTCCGCGCAAGTCGCCCGCTGGATCGAGGTTTGCGAGGAGGAAGGCAGGCCGTATGAGCTGCGGCTGCCGGAGAGGACGATCCGCGCCTCATTGGGGCCGGTTCACCGCCGTTGCTGCCTCGACGCGCTGGCCATGCAGACGTGCGCGGAGGCCGGTGCGGCCGCCTCCGGGGAATTGAAGAGCAGCGGGGCAGGGGGCGGGATGAGTTTCGAGCATTCATTCCAGTTGTCCTGGCGCCCGTTGCTGTTTCTCAGTCTGGCCTTGCTGCTCGCGGTCTGGCCGATGCAAGGCTACATCGCCACAACAGGGCTGATGGTTTACGCGGCCTGCCTGCTCTGGCGTGGCGTGCTGCGCATGGGCGTGCCGCATGTGCTTGCGCGTGCTTCGGTCATCGTGGCGGGTGTCGTGGGCGTGTGGTGGGAGCACGACGGGCTGCGGGGCATGGAGCCTGGCATCGCGCTGTTGCTGGTGCTCGCGGGGGCGAAGGTGCTCGAAAGCCGGACGCCGCGTGAGTTTCAAGTGCTGGCGCTGATCGGCTGGTTTCTCGCATTCTGTGTGGTTTTGCTCGAAAATCACCTGTCCAGCTCGGCATGGGTCATCGCAGTGTTTCTGCTGATCACCGCGTGCATGGTGCGCTTTCGCCGCAGCGCGCCGGGGGTGTGCGAACCGGTGCGGGTGACGCTCACACTGTTCGCGCAGGCACTGCCGCTGGTATTGATGCTTTTTTTTGTGTTCCCGCGCGGCTTGCTGAACCTGGGCGACGCGCTGGGGCGCGGACGCTTCGGGGAGCCGGGCATCGACAACACGCTGGATCCAGGGAGCATCGCCGGCGTCGCCTTGAGCTCCGAAGTGGTCTTCCGCGCGCGTTTCCCGGACGGCGGGCCGCCGGCGAATGCGAGCCGTTACTGGCGCTGCATCACCCTGTGGGATTGCGACGGCTTGCGCTGGACGCGTGGTCAGCGCCTGGGCTACCTGCCGACGCTGGCAGTCAGGGACGGGCCGGATGATGTGCGCCAGGTGATCGACCTCGAGCCGCATGGCAGGATGTGGCTGCCCGCGCTCGATCTGCCGGTGCGCGCGCTCATGCGCGGGGGCAGGATGCTGCCAGAATTTGACCAGACGCTCGCATCCCCGGCTCCGGTGCGCGGGGCGGAGCGCCTCGAGGTCATCTCACGCGTCGAGGACCACACGCGGTCACGCCCGCCGCCGCGCCCGCTGCCACGGCATCATCGTGAGGCGGCGCTGCAACTGCCGGAGGTCATCCCGCCACGCCTGCGCCAGATCACGGACGCCTGGGAGGCGTCCGCGCAGAATGACGAGCAGATTGTGAACCTGGCGCTCAATCACCTGCGCACGCAGGGCTTCACCTACACGCTGGAGCCTGGGCAGTATGCGGGGCCGGGCGGTCTGGAGGACTTTTTCCTCAACCGCCGCACCGGCTTCTGCGAGCACTTCAGCGCCGGCTTTGCCACCCTCGTGCGCATGGCTGGCGTGCCGTCGCGGATCGTCGTCGGCTATCTCGGCGGCGAGTATTCTGATCACAACGGCGGTTATCTCATCGTGAAGCAAAGTGACGTGCATGCCTGGGTGGAGGTGTGGTTGGAGCGCTACGGCTGGTTTCGCATCGACCCGACGGCGGCATTGGCCCCGGATCGTGTGAACATCGACCTTCGTGCCTGGCTGGCTGGCGGAGCCGAGGCCGCCGAGCGTCAGCGCCGCAGCCTGTGGTGGCGTGTCGCGCAGCGGACGCGGTTGCTGTGGGACAGCCTCAGCTACGCATGGCAGGACCGCGTCATCGACTACAACCAGGAGACGCAGCGCGGGCTGCTGGCGCGGATGGGATTCGTGCGGGGCAGGCTGGTGTTGCTGCTCAGCAGCGCCACGGCCATCCTTGCTGTCTCGCTGCTCGTCTCCTGGTGGTTGCGGCGCCCTGCGCGGTACCCGGATCCCTGGATGCGCGCATGGCAGCGGACATGCCGGAGGCTGGCAGGGGCGGGTGTTCGCGCACGGCTCGCCAATGAAGGGCCGCTGGCGTATGCCGGACATGTTTCACAGGCGCGTCCGGATCTGGCCGCGCAGTTCAAGCCGCTGGCTGAAATGTATGCCGCTGGTCGTTACGGCGGCGCGTGCTGCCTTCTCGACGAATTCAAAAGGCGGACATCCTGCTTCAAACCTGCGCGCAGGCCGGGATTCACGAGCTCTTGAGCAGGTGTGGTGCGGACATCACCTCGTCTCCGCTGCTTCCTCGAAACGCAGTACCAGCTCGCCTTCTTTTTGCAGATTCAGCCGGTCACGGGCTGCTGTCTCAAGATAGGCGTTGTCGCTCTTGAGCCACTCCATGCGCCGCAACAGCTTGTCGCGGGTTTCCTTGAGCGAGTCTCGCTCAATTTTGAGATCCTCCAGCCGGGTGCGCATGGCAAGTTGCTTGTCCATGGGATTGTCAAACAGGACGTAAATCACCGGCGCGGCCAGGAGCAGCAGGACGAGGCGCGCGACCTTGAGAACAGCGCGCATCCAGAACTCCCAGCCCGGCTGGGATTCGGGTGCGCGCAGTTCCTGGTAGTTCATGGGCTTCAGACTTTCATCCGGCCGCCGTAGATGGCGTTTTCCCCGAGCTGCTGCTCGATGCGCAGGAGCTGGTTGTATTTCGCAATGCGGTCGCTGCGGCTCATGGAGCCGGTTTTGATCTGGCCGCAGTTCGTTGCGACGGCGAGGTCAGCGATGGTGGAGTCTTCCGTCTCACCGGAGCGGTGGCTCATCACGGCAGTGTAGGCGTGGCGGTGGGCGAGATCGACAGCGTCAAGGGTCTCGGTGAGGGAGCCAATCTGGTTCACCTTCACGAGGATGGAGTTCGCCACCTTCTGGTCGATGCCTTTCTGGAGGAATTCGACGTTGGTGACGAAAAGGTCGTCGCCGACGAGCTGGGTGGTGGCACCGAGCTCCTTGGTGATGACACTCCAGCCAGCCCAGTCGTTTTCGGCGCAGCCGTCTTCGATGGAGATGATCGGGAACTTCTTTTTCAGTTCAGCGTAGTAGGCGACGAGTTCGGCGGCGGTGCGTTCGGACTTGTCGGACTTCTTGAAGACATACTTGCCCTTGGCCTTGTCGAAGAACTCGGAGGAGGCCACGTCGAGGGCGATGGCGATGTCCTCGCCAATCTTGTAGCCGGCCTTCTCAATCGCCTGGGCGATGACTTCGAGGGCGTGGTCGGCGCTCTTCAGCGTCGGGGCGAAGCCGCCTTCGTCACCCACTGCGGTGCTGAGACCGAGGTCGTGCAGGATTTTCTTCAGTGCATGGAACACTTCAGCGCCGTAGCGCAGCGCTTCGGAGAAAGTGGGAGCGCCTTTCGGCATGATCATGAACTCCTGGAAGTCGATCGGGGCATCGGAGTGAGCGCCGCCGTTGATGATGTTCATCATCGGCACCGGGAGCACCTTGGCGTTCGGACCGCCGATGTATTTGTAAAACGGCTGGCCGAGCTGCGTAGCGGCGGCTTTGGCGGCGGCGAGGGAGACGCCGAGAATGGCGTTCGCGCCACACTTTGACTTCGTTTTCGTGCCATCGACTGCGAGCATGGCCTGGTCGAGGCCGACTTGGTCGGAAGCGTCCGTGCCAATGAGGGCGTCGGCGAGCTCGTTGTTCACGGAATCGACGGCTTTGAGCACGCCTTTGCCAAGGAAGCGCTTCTTGTCGCCATCACGGAGTTCGAGAGCTTCGTGTTCGCCTGTGCTGGCACCACTGGGCACGGCAGCGCGGCCGATGGCACCGCCTTCGAGCTGCACGTCCACTTCGACTGTGGGGTTGCCGCGGGAGTCGATGATTTCACGTCCGATGACGGAAACGATGGTGAGGTCGTCCATGAGAATAGATTATTTAAGTTTTGCTAATTAATTGGGATTTTTCAAGAATGGTTTTCCAGAAATTTCCGGGGGACGCGCTTCATACACGGATGCGGCTGGCGCTCAAACGGTAGTTTTCCGAGTCGCAGCCCTCCGCCGCAAACGTTCCGGGCTACTTCGCATCCACCGCCGGTTTGTCGCCGAGTTGCAGAGTCGGCGCTTTCGCATCCGCGCTCACGTTCAGCGCCAGCCAGTGGCCGTTGATCGCATGCGCGGGGAAGCCGCAGGCGAAGGCGTATTCGCCTTCCTCATCAGCCACGAATTGGAACTCTGCCTTGTTGAGCGAGATGCCGACCTCCGGCTTCGGCACACTGGCTCCATCAAAGCAGGGCGCGCCCATCTGCAGCTTCTTTGTCATGTCCTTCTCCACCACGATGGCGCTGTGCGGGATCGGGCTCGGATTGATGAAGGTGACTTCGACCGTCCAGTCCTTCGGGATGGTGAAGACGGCCTTGCCGTGCGAATAACCGTTGAAATTCATGCCGTAGTTCGCGGAGGTGAGCGTGGCGACGAGGACGACCTTCACCGTCTTCGGCTTGTCGCTGAGTTTGAGGAAATCCGCCTCGGTGATGCCGGCGAAGAGCTCTTTTTTCAGTCCGGGAATGTCCACCGCATGCGTGTCATGCCCCGCTGGAGGCGCGGCAGGCTGCTGGGCAAATGCGAATGACGCGGCGAGCAGGAGCGTGGAGAAAAGGCGGCGGGTCATGGTGAGGTGGATGGAAGCGGATTTCGCAGAAGGCGCAATGAACAATGCCGGGTGCCGACCAGTCACACAGGCTGATTTCTTTCAGATCCTCCAAGTCCTGGGCGCGACCTGCCTGTTGTTTCGCCACGATCCATACCTCGCGTCATGAGAATTTGTGAAAAGGAAAGGGTTGGAAGTTGAGGGTGCGCAGGCTTATGAGTTCGGGGAGGTGGTCGCGCGACATCCTGCGCAGGCAGTCGTCAATGGCGGCTCGGAACTCGGCGAAGGCCGGGTAGTGTCAGTTGGTCTGGCACTTCTTCTTGGTGAGCTTCCAGAGCCGTTCGATAAGAATCTGCTGCTCATAGAGGGCGAACTGGAGCTGCGTGTCGAATTTGCCGGGGATGGAGGCCACTTTGCGATGCTTCAGGCCCAGTTTGGGCAGGGGGCGCCGCGCCTGGCTTTCACTCAAGCACACGCCGACCAGAAGCTTGATGCGGTGCTTGTCGCTCAGCGATGGATCGTCCATCGCATCTTCAAGGTCTCGGATGTCGGCCTGGGAGAGTTCGATGCGGTCATGGTCTATGACCGCTGGAAGTTAATCACGCAGCCCAAACTGCGGGCCTTCATTTTCACAAATCGTGATGACGCGAGGTATAATCGGGGAGAGCATTTGCAATGCTACTCCGTCGCCGCAGTGACGGTCATGACTTCCTCGAGAGTCGTCACGCCTTCGGAAGCCTTGCGGAAGCCGTATTGACGCATTGGCACCATGCCGTCTTTGAGCGCCTGGGCTTTCAGTTCGATGGTGTTGGCACGCTGGTTGATCTTGTCCTGGATCGCCTCGGTCATGAGGCAGATTTCCATGATGGCGAGACGGCCGGTGAAGCCGGTGTTGCGGCAGGCGCGGCAGCCGCCGGGCTTGAAGAGCTTTCCTTTCCACTCCAGCGGGAAGCCGATGTTCTTCAAATAGCTGTCCTCGTAGTGCGAGGGCTGCTTGCACGCGCCGCAGAGGGTGCGCACGAGGCGCTGCGCTTGGAAGGCGCGCACGCTGGAGGCCACCATGAAGGGCTCGATGCCCATGTCGAGCAGACGGGAGATGCCGCCGACCGCGTCGTTCGTGTGCAGCGTTGAAAGGACCAAGTGACCCGTCAACGCGCCGCGGATGGCGATCTCGACAGTCTCCTGGTCGCGCATTTCACCGACCATGATGACGTTCGGGTCGCCGCGCAGGATGCTGCGCAGGCCGGCGGCGAAGGTGAGGTCGATCTCCGGCTTCACCGCGATCTGCACCACGCCGTCGAGTTTGTTTTCCACCGGATCCTCAATGGTGACGATGCGGCGGTCCTTGGTGTTGAGCTCCTTGAGCAGTGTGTAGAGCGTGGTCGATTTACCACTGCCCGTGGGGCCTGTGACGAGGATGATGCCGTTCGGCGCGGCGATGAGTTTGCGCAAGGTGGCCTCGGTGTGCGGATCAAGGCCGATGGCGCCCATGTCGAATTTTTTGCGCGTCAGCAGGCGCAGTGCCACAGACTCGCCGTTCACGCTGGGGATCGTCGCCACTCGGACGTCGATGGGTTCGCCGTCGAGTTCGAGGTTGATGCGGCCGTCCTGCGGCAGGCGGCGCTCGGCGATGTCGAGGTGCGCCATGATTTTGAGACGCGAGACGAGCGAATTTTGCAGCAGGCGCATGTTCGGCGGCACGGGCACCTCCAGCAGCTTGCCGTCCACGCGGTAGCGGATGCGCAGGTCGCGCTCCAGCGGCTCCACATGGATGTCCGTGGCGCGCTCCTTGAGCGCCTCGCGGAAGACCTGGTTCACGAAATTCATCACCGTGGCCTCCTCGTCCGCTTCATCGAGCACGGTGGTCTCCTGTTTGAGATCGTCGTGGTCATCGCCCGCCACGCGGCCTTCGAGCAGCTCTTCGAAATTCTCCGCGCCGACGCCATAGCCCTGATGCAGCGCCTCCAGGATGCGATGACGCGGCGCGATCTGCCAATGCACACGTTTGCGCAGCTCCTGGCCCACCGCCTGGCGCGCGGAGAGATCAAACGGGTTGTAGGTGAGGATCGTCACTTCGCCGTTCGCCACCTGCGCCGGGCAGATGCGATGCCGCAGCGCCAGCTTGGCGGGAAAACGTGAATGCAGCCCCTCGGCGGCGTCATCGAGGCCATTTTCGGCATACGGCATGCCCAGCCCGGTGGCGAGCTGGGCGAAAAAACGGTCCTCATCGACCATGTTCGCGTCTACCAGGGCCTCGATAAGCGGCTGGCGTTTGTCGGCGGCCAGTTCGAGCGCGTGGCGCAGGCGGGTGGGCTCCGCGCATCCCGCGCTGGCGGCGGTGCGGACGAGAACGTCGATTAAAGTGGCGGAAGGCATGGGCGGCGATACAACGCAGGCATGAGGGCAAAGTTTCCTCGCGCCCGCAACACTTCATCGGGAAAGAAAATCTCTGGAGCAGGGGAGAACGTGTGCTAAAGCGGACGCCTGCATGAAAACAGTCCTTCCCATCCTCTCCCGTTTGTTGAAAGCCACCGCCTGTGCCGGTCTCACCGTCGCCCTCTGCCAGTGCCAGACCATGAAGCCCGGCAACTACGGCCACAACTTCGACCCGCCGCTGACCCAGCCGTCAAATCCGGCCAACGTGAAAATCAAAGTCAGCACCGGCGCGGGCCGCATTTATGCCGTCGAAGGAGACAAAGTGCTGCTGGCCTCGCCCTGTGGCGTGGGTGTCAACGGCAGCACGGGACAGGGCTCCTATCACATCGGCTACAAGGAGGCGAAAAAGCGCCGCCAGAGCGAGCCTGATCGCGGTTATCCCATGGCCTATTGGCAGGAATGGAAGCCCGCCTACGGCATGCACTGGGGCTTTGTGAAGCCCTATCCCTGCTCCCACGGCTGCATCCGCCTGCCGATGAACACCGCCCGCAAGCTCTTCTCCATCACCCGTGTGGGCACGCCGCTGATCATCTCCCCCTCGCATCCTGAAGACGCGACCATCGGCAAGTCGTTGCCCCGGATCGATGACGGCCCGCTGCCGAATCCGAACCGCGCGTATCTCATGAGCGACGAGTTCTTCCAGGACGCCGCCGCCGGTCGCAAACTGCGCTTCTAATCCCGTCCAGCCCATCCATGTCCGCCCCCGCTCCAGCCGCCCGTCGTGTGAATGTTCGCACACCGGAGGTGATGGAGCGCGTGCAGGCGGAGGTGGAGACGCATTACCGCAGCGTCATCGTCGAAAAAATCCGCGCCCAGGGCAGCATGCTGACCATTGGCGGCACCACGGTGCGCCTCGCGCGTGATTTCGGCTTCTGTTATGGCGTCGAACGTGCCATCGACCTCGCCTATGCGGCACGCAAGGTATTCGCCGACCGCAGGGTCTATCTCCTCGGCGAGATCATCCACAACCAGGAGGTGAACCGCCAGCTCACGGAAATGGGCGTCGTCAGCATCCCGGTCAGCGAGCATGAGTCCACGATAGCCAAGCTGACGAATGAGGACGTCGTCATCGTCCCCGCCTTCGGCGCGGAGACGCGGCTCATGAAGCTCATCTC
>JAEUHJ010000014.1 GCA_016795375.1 Verrucomicrobiaceae bacterium | reverse complement strand
TGCACGGCCCGCTCCATGAGCCGCTGCGCACCTTCCCAGCCGATGCGCAGCAAATCGCACGCCTCGCTGGTGCTCGCCGCGCTTTGCAGCACGGCGACGCCGAACGCCTCGAACATCCAGGTGAAGGGCGAGTGCTTGCCGGCCCAGGGCACCTCAATGGTTTTGACGCCACAACGCTCGCACTGGCAGCGTGGCACACGGGCGCGCAGCTCGGTCTCAAACTGCATGGTGTCCAGATGCCTCCACTTCCTTTCCGGCGCGTGGTCAAAGATGCTGCACCCGCTCTGACATCCAGGACAAATGACCGTCGAGCTGCCCGTGTGCCTCAGCCTGACACGCACCGCTCGCTCCTCAAGGCTGAGGTTTACCTCCTGAACCTCCCAATCTTTGTTGAGTCCGAGGAGTAGATGATAGTGATGTTGCAGGCTGTGATCGGCGGGCATTCAGCCTCTTACTCCATCTTCAGCACCCATCAAAACCCGCGAAGAACCTCTCTTTGATTGTTCCGTCCGGGGTCTTGTAAATGACCTGAACCGCTTCTGCCGAGATGGGCACCGCTGCCACAACGGAGCAGACAACAGAAGGCTCCAGGCCTTCCAATGCCATTCCTTGTTTGATTTTATACCTCGCGTCATCACAAATTGTGAAAACCGCATCTGTGGAAATCACAAATCATGATGGCGGGAGGTATATCGATGCTAAACACGGTCAATGATTCCCCCTGTGCGCGTTCGCGCGATTTTGTAGATGGTTCTGTCGCTTATACAGAACTTGATTTTGCATGTCCACCATCACACCAGCCCCTCCTCATTCAGTCTGTAGCTAGTGCTTCGAGAAGTTGCGGCAGCGTTTGCCTCCCGCTTCACCAGCCCCTCCTCATTCAGTCTGTAGCTAGTGCTTCTGCCGCCACCTTCGTTCTGCACGAGGATGCCTCGTCCCATCAACGCCTGAATGTCTCGCAGCGCAGTGTCTTCAGAACAGTTGGCGAGCTTGGCATACTTCGATGTGTTGAGCTTGCCTTCAAAGCCGTCAATCAAACGATTCAACACGTTGCGCTGCCGCTCATTCACCGGCTCGCGATTGATCCTCTCCCAGAGTTTCGCTTTGCGCAGCACTCCCGAAAGAAGACCGTACGCACCGTCCACCGCACGGCCAAGGCATCCTAAAAACCACTCCAGCCAGTCGGTGATGTCCAGTCCGCCGCGCTGTCCGCTTTCCAAATGGAAGTAATACATTTTGCGCTCCGCTTCAATTTGCGCCGACATGCTGTAGAAGCGCTCCGCCATGCCGTCGGCCCGCGCCAGCATCAAGTCGGCAATCGCTCTGCCGATACGTCCGTTGCCATCTTCAAACGGATGGATCGTGACGAACCAGAAATGCGCAACGCCTGCTTTCAGCACCGGATCACATCCGTCATCCGTGTTCAGCCAGTCCAGAAATGCAGTCATTTCCCCGTCCAGCTTCTCAGCCGCAGGCGCTTCAAAATGCACATTCTCACGTCCAATCGGACCTGACACGACCTGCATGGCACCAGCTTCCACTGGACGCCATGCGCCCACGGTGATGCGCCGCATTCCGCTTCGTCCTGTCGGAAACAGGGAGGCGTGCCAGCCGAACAGCCGCTCCGCCGTCAGTGGTTCCGCGTAACGCTGGGTGGCATCCAGCATCATTTCCACGATGCCTTCAACGTCCCGGCTGGCCGGAACAATGCCAGCCACATCCAGCCCCAGTTTCCGGGCAATGGATGACCTGACCTGCTCGGTATCCAGAACCTCGCCTTCAATCGCGCTCGATTTCACCACGTCCGCCGTCAAAGTGTTCAGGGTGGCTTCGCTTCTTGCCGGAAACCCCAATCCTTCCATCCGGCCCACCAAACGCCCCTGACGATGCCGCACATCCGCCAGCAAAGGCGCTAGCCTTGCCGTGCTCCAGATGAGTCTGGGCCAGCCTGTCTGCTCATGGATGTAGCTCATAATCTCCGCTTCCTTTGCGGCGATTATGCCGGATATTCACCGTAAAAGCAAGCATTCTCCGCACGTCTGCGGGGAATGAGGCCGCGATTCACCGCATCTGCCGATTTGCACCCGTTCTCTTCGTGATTCTGCGCTGATCCCGGTTTTGGTCCCTCTGCGGATTTGGCTCGGGTTTGGCGGAAGCCGTCTGACCGTCAACCCCCGGCCCGCTCCATTCGCTATCGCTCCCGTGTTGGGGGCATGACCGCCAGCCTCATGGCTCCCGCCTTGGCACCGTCGCCCCGCATCGGGGTGAAACCAAAACAAGGAGCAAATATGACGCAGAAAACACTCACGAAGGAAGATCTCAGCCAGTTCACCGGCACCGAACAATGGTATCGCCACGGCATCGCACGGAAGGTGCTCTATACCGACGGCGCAAAGCATGTCGCCGAACGCGGCGGAGCCCATTGGCTCCTTGATGAAATCGCTTTCGCTCAAGCCATCCGCCAAGTCGGCGCGGAAGCATTCCAGGTCTGGAAGCTGAAGGTCACTCCCGACCATTCAGCCACGCTTGCTTGCGAAGACGGCAATTCAAAGATCATCTTCACCAAGGGAATCGAATTCACCGATTTCCCTCTCGACGAGATTGCCTTCTACTTCACAGACAACGTGCTGATGCTGCCCAGCGAATACTAGCTTGGCAGCCTGCCCGCCCAGGGCAACTTGGGCGGGCTGTCTCTGCTAATTCCTGATTCAATGAGTTCAGATTCATCCGTGGGGAAAGGACTTTCCCCCGCGCCTACTTCGTGGGGCGCCACCCTTTCTAACGGGAGGTGTCCCGTAACGCCCTCACGAATCAACTCCGCACGACCATCCACGGGCATACCGGGAATCAGCGCCTCCGGTGCCACGAAGTCCGGCGTGCCCACGGCCATGTTGCTCTGCGTGAAACCGGTCTGCGCGTCCACCGCCTTCGCCAGGCCAAAGTCGGCCACCTTCACCCGGCCCTGCGTATCGACCATGATGTTCGCCGGTTTGATGTCGCGATGGATGAGGCCGTTCGCGTGCGCATAGGCCAAGGCGTCACACACATGCGCGGCGATGGCATGCACATGCTCCGGCGGCAGGCGGCCCGCAGACCGGATCATCCGCGACACGTCCGTGCACCGCACCATCTCCATGACGAAATACAGCAGCCCGCCCGGTGTCTCACCCGCGTCATGCACCGCGACGATGCCGGGATGGTTCAGCCGCGCCATGGCCTGTGCCTCGGCTTTGAAACGATCGGCGAAGTGCATCGCGCCATCGTCCTCCGCCGCCATCGGCGGCAGCACCTTGACGGCGACTTCCCGGTTCAGCGACTTCTGCCGCGCCTTGTACACCGCCCCATGCCGCCGCGCCTCAACAGGTGGATGATTTCATACTGCGGCAGCTCCGGCGCGAGTTCTTCGGCGGACGACATCTGCCACGGTTTGCCAGGTGTGCTCTGCGGGATGGAGGAGGACATACGGCGCGCAGTTTGGAGACACGCGCCGATATTGGCAAGCATGGAGTGCTGCCTGCGGTTTGCCGTGCGGAGCGGGACAGGCGCTAGGCACCGATCCTCTCATACGCCACCAACGACGGCTCCATCGCCTTCAGCGCCGTGGCCCAGAATGCGGGGCTGGTGAGGTCTTCGCCGAGCGTCTGCTTCACGACTTCCTCGCAGGTGGCGCTGCCGGTCATGGCGAGGAATGCCTCGTAGCGCGGCAGGAAGGACGCGCCCTCGGCTTTGAACCGCGCAAACAGCGCCTGGCTGAGGAGATAGCCGAAGACATAAGGAAAATTGTAGAACGAGACGCCGGTGATGAAGAAGTGCATCTTGTAGCCCCAGAACAGCGGATCAGTGCCGTCGGGCAGCAACGTGTCGCCGTAGAGCTTGCGCTGCGCCTCGGTCATGAGTTCGCTCAAACGCGACACGCTGACTTCGCCTGACGCGCGCTCGGTGTAGAACGCCTTCTCGAACTCGTAACGCATGGGGATGTTGATGAGGTAGGCGTGCGCGCGCAGCATCTCCTGGTCGAGCAGGTAGGCCTTCGCGGCCTCGGTGATGCCTGGATCATTCATCAAGCCGGAGAGCAGGATCATCTCACCGAAATTCGACGCCGTCTCCGCGAGCGTCATCGGATAGTTCGCCGCGAATGAACGCGCGGGGCGCAGCACACACGAATGCCACGCGTGGCCGACCTCGTGCGCGAGCGTGACCATGTCATGCACGGTCTGGTGGAAGGTCATATAGACGCGCTCCTCGTGCTTGAGCTGAGATCCGGTGCAGAACGCGCCTGGACGCTTGCCAGAACGCGGTCGCGCCTCGATCCAGCGTTGCGCGAGCATCTCGCGGAAATACGCGCCGAGCCTCGGATACGCGGCGCTGAAGGCGTGATCGACTGTTTTGCACGCCTCGTTCCAATCGAGAGGTTTTTCCTCCGGAGCGGCAATCTGCGGCGCTTCGAGATCGAAGTAGTGCAGCGCGGGCGTGCCTTGCAGCTTCGCGGCTTTGCGCAACGCACGACGCGGCAGCTCGATGTTCGCGTGAATGGCCTCCAGCATCGCATCGAGCGACTTGCGGCTCATCGCGCCGTCAAACAGCGGCGTGTCGAGGAAATGCGGCAGGCTGCGGCGGCCATACAGACTCAGGCGCGTGCCCGCGATGCCGTTGAGACCGGCGGCGAGCGTCGTGGCGTGATCGTGCCACGGCTTCTGGCCGTCGTGAAACGCCGCCTCGCGCAGCTTGCGGTCGGGCTCGGACATCAGCGCGCGGCGGCGTGACATCGGCACGATTTCCTTGTGGCCATCCGGGAAGGTCATCTCGAACTCCATCCTGCCAGTGAGCGTGCCGTAAAGCCGTCCCCAGGCATGCAAGCCGTTCACATTGAGATCGGCCGCGAGCGATTCCATCTCCGCGCTCATCTGATGCAGTCCTTCGTGGCGCAGTCGCCTCACCGCGTGCTCCGCGTTCTTCAATGAGGCGTCTTTGAGCAGCGCATCGAACGCCACATCGCTCAAGGCGGCCAGCGCGGAGCGCAGCGAGGCCATGAGCTTCGTGCTTTCAGCTTCGAGCGTCGAAAGCCATGCCTCGTCGGCCTTCACGGCCTCGTCGTTGGCATCATCGGCGGACAAGCAGCCGAGATAAGCGGAGAGATGGCCGAGACGGTCGCTGAGCGATTCGATCGCGTTGATCGTCCTCGCGATCTCCGTCGTGTCGGAGCACAAAGAGGCGGCGCGGGCTTTCATCGCCTCGATGTCACTGACAAGCGCGGCTTTGAAGTCAGTGTAGTCGGGTTTCCCAAAGCCGGAGAACCAGGATTCGAGGGACCAGCGGTCGGGAGCAAGAGGGGCAGCCATGCGTCCCCGTTACGACAGAAGCCTTTCCACGCAACCCCGGCCCGCTTCCGTTTACTTGCGCCTTCCTTTTTTTTCAGGCGGCGGCACGAACTCCTGCGCCGGAAATTTTTCGCGCAGACGCCTGCTGAGCGACTCGATGACCTGCGCGTGCTCGGGTCTGCCCGCGACGTTCTGGTTGTTCTGCGGGTCGTTCACCATGTTGTAAAGCTCCCGTTGCGTCTCAGCGCCGGGCTTGGTCCATTCGACATAGCGCCATTTGTCGGTGCGCATGGCGACGCCGAGGTAACCGGCACCTTTCGGATACCAACTGAACGCGGCGTCGTTCACCTTCGCATTTGGATCATCGAGCACGGGCTTCAAACTGCGGCCCTGGAAGCCCGTGTTGGCCGGCAGGCCGCACAGCTCGGTGAGCGTGGGGGCGAGATCAACGCTCTGCGCGAGAGACTCGGTGCTTTGTCCGGCGGTCTTCTGGCCGGGCGTGGCGATGATGAGGGCATTGCGCGTGGCGCCTTCGTAGTTGTTGTGCTTCGCCCCCCACCAGGTGTGCTCGCCCATGTAGTAGCCGTGGTCAGTCCAGAAGACGACGATGGTGTTCTTCGCCAGCCCTGTCTCGTCCAGCGCGGCCAGCAGACGCCCGACCTGCGCATCGACATAGCTGATGGCGGCGTAGTAGCCGTGCAGGCACCGGCGCTTGAACTCCTCCGGCAGCTTGTCGCCGCTGACCTGCGGCACGTCGCGATACCCGAAGAAGTCCGCGCCGCTGGTGGCGGCGAAGTCGGGTGCGTCCTTTGGCAGATACTCGTTGCTGGCGAGCGTGAATTTCGCGGGGTCGTAGAGATCCCAGTATTTCTTCGGCGAAATCCACGGCACATGCGGATTGGCAAAGCCGACGGCGAGGAAGAAGGGCTGCGTGGGGTTTTTCGCGTGCTCTTTGAGCTGCGCGACCGCGTTCACGGCGGTGTCGCCATCGAGCAGGTCATCGTCGCCGCATTCAATGGATTCAAAGGCGGGGACGGCGCTGTTGCGGCTGCCTTTGCCTTTTTTCGGGGGTGTGATGCCTTTGGCCTTCGCGTCTGCGAAAAATTTCCTCACGCTCTCCTGCGTGGCGGGGCTGACGCGCGGCTTCTGGCTGTGCCAGGCGGGCACGCTCCACGAGGCGTCGTCATCAATGCCGACGTGGTAGATCTTGCCGAGGCTGCGCGTGTGATAGCCGTTGTTTTTGAAATGCTGCGGCAGTGTGGTGATGTCCGGCATCGTCGTGCGCAGCGTGCGGCCGATTTCAAAAATCTGCGTCGTGGCCGGATAGCGTCCGCTGAGCATCGCGATGCGCGAGGGCGAGCACAGCGCCTGCTGCACATAGCTGCGCTGGAAAACCATGCCGCGCTTCGCCAGCGCGTCGAGGTTCGGCGATTTCACCGTCGTGTCCCCATAACAGCCGAGCTGCGGGCGCATGTCATCGCTGGCGATGAACAGGACATTGGGCCTGTCGGCGGCAAAAGACACGCCGAGGATGAGCGCAAGGGACAGGGCTGGCGGAAACAGTTTCATGGCGGCGGCTGGAACGCGCCACAGCATCCGCTATTTCAGCTTTGAGCCGGGCGGCAAATCCCTGTTTGACTTCCCGTGCTTCTCCAGCACATATCAACGCATCCTGATACGTTGATTTGAACTAATCCCCAAACCTGAACCCACACCCGCCCACCATGAGCGACTACAAAGTCAAAGACATCGCCCTCGCCGATTTCGGCCGTAAAGAACTCGAGATCGCCGAGCACGAAATGCCCGGTCTCATGGCCACCCGTGAGAAGTATGGCCCGAAAAAGCCGCTCAAGGGCGTCCGCGTCACCGGCTCCCTGCACATGACCATCCAGACCGGCGTGCTCATCGAGACGCTGAAGGAACTCGGTGCCGACGTGCGCTGGGCCTCCTGCAACATCTTCTCCACCCAGGACCATGCCGCCGCCGCCATCGCCGCCTCCGGCACTCCTGTGTTCGCCTGGAAAGGTGAGACCCTCGAAGAATACTGGGACTGCACCTGGAAGGCCATCATCTTTCCGAAGGACAAAGGCCCGCAGCTCATCGTCGATGACGGTGGCGACGTGACCCTGCTCATCCACAAGGGCTACGAGATGGAAAACGGCGACAAGTGGGTCAACACCAAGTCCGACAACCACGAAGTGAAGGTCATCAAGGACCTGCTCAAAAAGATCGCCAAGGAGCAGCCCGGCATCTTCCACAAGATCGTCAAAGACCTCAAAGGCGTCTCCGAAGAGACCACCACTGGTGTGCACCGCCTCTATGAAATGGCCAAGGCAGGCAAGCTGCTGATCCCGGCCATCAACGTCAACGACAGCGTCACCAAGTCCAAATTCGACAACCTCTACGGCTGCCGCCACTCCCTCACCGACGGCATCTTCCGCGCCATGGACGTCATGCTCTCCGGCAAGGTCTCCGTCGTCTGCGGTTATGGCGACGTGGGCAAAGGCTGCGCCCAGGCGCTCAAGGGCCAGGGCTCCCAGGTCATCGTCACCGAAATCGATCCGATCTGCGCCCTGCAGGCCGCCATGGAAGGCTACCGCGTCATGCCGATCGAAGACACCCTCGGCATCGCCGACGTGTATGTCACCACCACCGGCAACAAGGACATCATCACCTTGAAGCACATGGAGAAGATGAAGGACCAGGCTATCGTCTGCAACATCGGCCACTTCGACAACGAGATCCAGGTGGACAAGCTCAACGCCGCCAAAGGCGTGAAGCGCGTCAACATCAAGCCGCAGGTCGATCGCTACACCTTCCCGAAGGGCAACAGCATCTACATGCTGGCCGAAGGCCGCCTCGTGAACCTCGGCTGCGCCACCGGCCACCCGAGCTTCGTGATGAGCAACAGCTTCACCAACCAGTGCCTCGCACAGATGGAACTCTGGGCCACCAAAGGCAAGCGCAAGGTCGGCGTCACCGTCCTGCCGAAGCAGCTCGACGAGGAAGTCGCCCGACTGCACCTCGCCAAGATCGGTGTGAAGCTCACCAAGCTCACCAAAGAACAGGCCGACTACATCGGCGTGCCCGTCGATGGCCCCTACAAGGCCGAGCACTACCGCTATTGATCGTAAAACGAGTTTTCCAACTCGTTCCCAATCACCACCCCAAAACCCCAAAGCGCGTCCGGTCGAAAGGCCGGGCGCGTTTTGGCTTTGCTTCATGCGCGGCCTAGCCATCGTGCGCACACTCATCGCCCATGCATCCGGACATCTCTCCTGTCGCCGACGCGCTCGGCATCTCGCCTGATCATCTCGTTCTTCATGGACGCCACATGGCCAAAGTCAGCCTCCAGGCCCTGCGCACGAAGCCGCGGCACGGGAAGTTGATCCTCGTCTCCGCCATCACACCGACGCCGGCTGGCGAGGGCAAGACAACTGTTTCCATCGGTCTGGCGCAGGGTTTGAAAAAAATCGGTCAGAATGTGACGCTGGCGCTGCGCCAGCCGTCGATGGGGCCGGTGTTTGGACGCAAAGGCGGTGCCACCGGCGGCGGCAGAAGCACCGTACGGCCCGCGCATGCGATCAATCTGCACTTCACCGGCGACTTCCACGCCATCACCTGCGCGCACAACCTGCTCTCCGCCGTCATCGACAACCATCTCTTCCTCGGCCACGCCCGCCTCGCGCCGGAGCGCGTGCTGTGGAAGCGCGTCATGGACATGAACGACCGCGCGTTGCGCAGCGTGCGCACCAGCGTCGGCAGGCCGGCTGAACGTGCCACCGGATTCGACATCACCGCCGCCTCCGAGATCATGGCGATCCTCTGCCTCTCCGAATCGCTGCCTGACTTGCGCAAACGTCTCGAACGCATCGTCGTCGGCTTCACCGCTGAAGGAGAGCCGGTCTTCGCGAAGGAGTTCCGCGTCACCGGGGCGATGCTGGCGCTGCTGCGGGACGCGCTGATGCCGAATCTGGTGCAAAGCGTCGAAGGCGTGCCCGCTTTCCTGCACGGCGGCCCGTTTGCCAACATCGCGCACGGCTGCAACTCGGTGCTCGCCACGCGCATGGCGCTCGCGCATGCGGATCTCGCCGTCACGGAGGCCGGATTCGCCTTCGATCTCGGCGGGGAGAAGTTCATGCACATCAAATGCCGCCAGAGCGGCCTCGCGCCGGATGCGATTGTCATCGTGGCGACGATCCGTGCGCTGAAAATGCACGGCGGCGTGGCGCTCGATGCGTTGACGCGGCCGGATGCTGACGCGGTGAGGCGTGGGCTGGAAAACCTGGCCGCGCATCTCGACAGCGCGTTGAAGTTTGAGCGTCCGGTCATCGTCGCGATCAATCGTTTCCACACCGACGACGAGGCGGAGATCGCCCTCGTGCATGAGTTCTGCGCCGCGTGCGGCGTTCCCAGCGCCACGGCGGATGTGTTCGCGCATGGCGGCGATGGCGCGGTGCAACTTGCCGAAAAAGTGCTCGCCGCATTGCCGCAGGAATCAAAGTCGCTGCCATTCCTCTATCAAACCGACGACAGCGTCGAATCGAAGCTCCACGCCATCGCCACGAAGATTTACGGCGCGGACGGAGTGGTGCTCACGGATGAGGCGAAGGCGCGGCTGGCGCTCTTTGCGCGCAGCGGCTTCGACAAACTGCCGCTGTGCATGGCGAAGACGCAGGATTCGCTTTCAGACGACGCGAAGAAGCGCGGCCGCCCGCGCGGCTTCACCATCACCGTGCGTGATTTCGAAATCGCCAACGGCGCCGGCTTCCTCGTCGCCTTGACTGGAACCATGATGCGCATGCCCGCCATGCCGAAGGTGCCCGCCGCCGAGCGCATCGAAGTCACCGACGACGGCGTCATGAGCGGCATTTAGCGATTTCTTGCCCGCGTCGCAGGCACGCTTTAGCATCGAGGGCGCATGATCCTGGCACGCACGTTCATTTTCGGCTTCCCGCTGCTCGTCGGGTGCCTGGTGTGGTGGTCGGCGGGGGAGGCGGGGCGCAGCCGTGCGCGACGCGCGGGCGGCATCGTGGCCATGCTGCCGCAAAACGCGCCTGCATTGAACCCGTTCCTGCCGGCGACGGAGGTGGAGCGCGAGATCACCGAGCTGGTGCATGAGCCGCTGCTGCGCATCGGCACGGATGGCACGTTGCAGCCGGCGCTGGCCGAGTTGTGGCGCTGGACGCAGGATGTGACCTGCTGGTTCGCGGACGAGGCGGTGGCGAAACAGGCGCAGGAGCGTCTGCAGGCGCAGATCGGCGAGAAAAACCCCTGGGCGGAATGGCGGCTGAGTTCCGCCCGCGTGCAGGAAAACGCGCTGCTGCTCCATTTCAGCGAAACAGCCGCCGCAGGTGTGCAACACGCGCTGGAAGTCATCGCGGACCTGCATCCGCAGCCTGCGGCGTTCTGGCGTGTCGAGAGCCGCGTGCCTTTGCGTGACGCGTGGGACCGGTTCATGGCGTCCTCTTCCCAGGCGAGGCAGATTCACCGCGTCTGGTTTGATGGAGCGCACGCGTGTGAAATCGTCGTGGCCGGCCCGGCGCAGCGCGCGCTCGATGAGATGCGCGGCGCGCTCAACGCGGCGACGAAAGACTCCTGCGCGTTCCATTTGCTGGGCGAGGTCGGCGCTCTCGTCGAGCCGGTGCTCGATCTCGACATCCGCCCCGGCCTGACCTGGCACGATGGCACGCCTGTCACCGCCGGGGATGCGCGCGCCACGCTCGAATTCCTGCGCGGCAATGACTGGCCGCTGCCAGACCGCGAGACGCTGCGCCACATCCAGTCGCTGGAGTCGCGGAACAACGGCTCCCAGCTGCATGTGACCTTCCGCAGCCGTTACGGACCCGCGCTGGGCATGTTCGCCGGCCTGCCGGTGCTGCCCGCCGCGTGGCTGCGTGATCATCCCGCCGCGCAGGAGGCGGACTTCATCCGTGAGCCGCCGCCGGGGGCCGGAAACCACCGGATCGCGGCGCGGGACGCGCATTCGCTCATCCTCGTGCCAGCGAAGCGGACGCCCGGCCTGCCGCGCTTTCTTTTCAACTTCTCCGCATCACCGCTGATGACGCAGGTCGGCGTGCGCACGCGCACCGTCGATCTTGTGTGGCCCGCCTCGGCGGCGGACCGTGCGCATTTCACACAACTGCGCTTCACCCCGCCGCGCCAGCGCCTCGTCGTGCTCTGGAACGCGCGGCATGATGTTTTGAAGAACACACGCTTCCGCGAGGCGCTGGCGCTGGCGACGGACATCGACGATCTCGTACGCATGGTGCCGGGACGCCTCGGTCGCGCGGACGCGAGCCTGTTCGCGCCCGGTCTGTGGTTCAGCACGCGGGCGGAGCGGACGCCCTTCGCGCTGGAAAAGGCGCGCCGTATTCTCGCAGAAGAGGGCTGGCCGCGTGATGTGAACGGCGTGGCGCGGCGCGCGGACCAGTCCTTCGAGTTCACCCTGCTTGTGCCCTCCACGGACGCGCTGCACACGCGCACGGCGGAGCGGCTGGCCGCACAATGGTTGGAAACGGGTGCCAGAGTCAGGATCGAACACGTCGCGGACACACGCACGCTCGCGCAACGACTGCGGGAGCATCGTTTCGACGCCGTGCTGCTGGACCAGCGCTTCGAGATCTCATGGGATCAACTGCCGTGGTGGCACTCCTCCCAGGCGGATCCGGGAGGCACCAATTTCTGCGGCATCGCCGATCCGCAGATCGACCTCCAGCTTGAGGCGCTGGCGGGCGAATTCGATCCCGAACGCGTGCCGGAGCGCGTGCGCGCGCTGGAGTCGCGTCTGCTGCCGCTGCGCCCGCTGCTGACTCTCTTCACCACGCACGACGAGGCCGCCGCCGCCCCGTCCCTGCAGGACATGAACGCGCCGGCCGCGGCATCATCCTGGACCCTGCGCTCGCTGGCGCTTCCGGCGCGACGGACTCCCGCCGCGCCTGCGGTCGATCTCAAACTGCGCCCCACCGACTGATGATCTCGCAGCCTTTCTCACCCCCGCCCCGCTGGCTGCCGCTGCGTCTGCTGCTCGGCGGTTTGATCGCGGGCGGGCTGATGTGGTTCACGCGGCATCAGGAGCTGCCTCCAGCTTTGACAACACGTCTGGGTGAGCTGGGAGTGCGTTGCGGCAACAGTTTGATCGTTCTCCTCGTCGCGCTGCTGCTGGCGCTGAGCCTGGGACTGGCCGTGGGGATGCTGGCACGAAAAAACGGCCCGCTGGTGGAAAAGACCGTCGCGCTGCTTGGGCGGGCGCTCGCCTGCCTGCCCGTCGCGGCGCTGGCGTGGGGCTTTGTCGGCATCTGGACGGGAATGCACGGCCGGCCGGTGGAGACACTGCTCCCCGCGTTGCTGCCGGAGGTGGACACTCCTTGGCAGACCGCGCTGGCACGCACGCTGTGGGAATTTCTCGCGCCTGTGCTCCTGCTGGCCGTGCCGCTGACCGGCGAGGTCATCCACTGCGTGATCACCGACGCGCGTGCGACGGTGGATCTCGACTTCGCTCTGCGCGCACGCGGCGTGCCGGCGGGGGCACGGCTCTGGCGGCATCATCTGGCCCAGTTGCTGCCGTTGCTCAGGGTGCGCATGCAGGCGCTGTGCCTCGTCGCGCCGGTGTGGCTCATCGTGATCGAGGATGTGCTGCATTTCATGGGTTGGGGAGGCTGGATGGCGGGTGCGTTGCGGACGGGTGACGTGGAAGGCATCGCGTCAGGATTTTTCAGCGGCGGCATGATGATGGCGCTCCTGTGCGCGCTGGTGGGCATCCTCGGAGGGACGTGGAAGACCACGCGGGGTGTTCTCCGGTCATTGTCATGGCAGCCGTGGCCGCTGTGGGCGCTGGGCTTGATGACACTGCCCTCCTTGTCAGCCGCATCCTGGGTCGTTTTATGGATCGCCGTGCTCGTGGTCAGCGGCGCGGGCTGGCATCGTGCCTGGAACGAGATCGAATCCACGCTCCCCGTCGATGCCGCCCGCGTGCACGGAGCGCCGGAAGGCATGATCTGGCGCAAGCATATCGCGCCGGTGCAGCTCCGCATGCTGGCGGCGTGGTTTTGCGGCGTGTCCGCGCAAACGCTGCTGTGGATCGCGCTGGCCTGCGCGTTGCGGCCCGCGCTCGTGCATGAGCTCGGCGGGCCGCTGGCCGCGTGGTGCCGCCCGCTGGCCGTCGCGACCATGCAGGATGCCGCCGCCACGCTGGCCGACCCGTCGGCGGTTTTGCGCGCGGGCGGCGGCATCGCGCTTGCCGCCTTGTGTTTGATCCAGGTCAGCCGCATCGTCCAACCACGACCCCATTGAGCCTCATGTCCGACGCCTCCTCCTCCAAAGACACCGCTTTGCTGCGCATCCGTGATCTGCAGATCGAATTCGGCCGTCATGACGCCGCGCCGGTGAAGGCCGTCCGAAGCATCAGCCTGGAGCTGAAGCACGGCGAGTCCATCGCGCTCGTGGGCGAGAGCGGCAGCGGCAAGAGCGCCACCGCGCTTTCCTTCGCGCGCCTGCTGCCGGAGCCGCCCGCCAGTATCTCCGCGAAGGAGATGAGCATCAACGGCCGCGAGATTTTGAAGATGAGCGGGCGCGAGCTGCGCGGCATCCGCGGCAAGGAGATCGCCTACATCTTCCAGGAGCCGACCACCTCACTCAATCCGGTGCTCACCATCCGCACGCAGATCGCCGAGGCGCTCGCGCTGCACCGCCCGGATGTCACGAAGGCCGGTCGTGACGACGAGATCGTGCGGTGGCTCGACAAGGTGGGCATCGTCGATTCGCGCAAGCGCCTGCACGCCTACCCACACGAGCTCAGCGGCGGCATGCAGCAGCGTGTGATGATCGCCATGGCGCTCTGCACGCAGCCGAAGCTCCTCATCGCCGACGAGCCGACCACCGCGCTCGATGTGACCATCCAGAAGCAGATCATGGACCTGCTGGCGCGGCTCCGTCGCGAGCTGGACATGAGCATCATCCTCATCACGCACAACCTCGGCATCATCCGCAGCGTGGCCGACCGCGTCGCGGTCATGTTCCGCGGCGAGATCGTCGAAACCGGACCTGTGGATGAAATCCTGCGCAATCCACAACACGCCTACACCAAAGCACTGCTCGCTTGCGTGCCGCGCATGGGTGCGAAGCAGGCGCGGCTGACCGCCATCGACCACACGGCGCTCGGCTGAGCAATGAGGCATTGCAGGCCGGGCCGCCGGCGTGCTAGCCTGCCGGCATGAAAACGATCCTTCTCGTTCTCGCGGCGGCGCTGCCGCTCGGCGCGCAGGTGGTCAATCCCGCCACCGGGAAAAAATTCGAGACGCGCACCATCAACGGCAGCGGCGGCAACAGCGGCGTCAGCATCAACGGCTCCACCACGCCCCCGCCCCCGCCGAAGGCAAAACTGGTCTCCTATTTCTCCCTCAGTGAGACACGGCAATGGAAAAGTAACGACAGCCGCTCGCTGCTCGGCAGCATCATCGCCTTTGAGGAGTCCGTCATCGAGATCGACGCCTCCAGTCCCGCTGCGGCGAAGGAGGCTGCGCAAAAGGCGCCGCCCGCGAAGCTGCCGGAGAAGCCCACGCTCATCCGTGACGGGAAGATCCGCCTGCTTGTGAACAACAAGCCGCGCGAGGTCGCGCTGGAGCTGCTCAGCGCGGAGGACCGCAAATTTGCCGAGGATTTGAACGCCAGGCTGCCCAAATAAGTGGAACTCAAACCATCCTCATGAACACAACACGATCCCTGCTCACGATCCTCACCGTCCTGCTGCTCGCCAGCGGCTGCACGCAGACCACGCCGCCCGGGGACCGGCCGGCCTTGAAGGATTATGACAACGCGCCGGCCGCCGGGCCGCTGTTCCTGCCGTTCCGCTGATTTCCGGTCATGTGCGGACGGAAATGATGCCATCCCCTCCCGCGTTCCCTGATGTCACATGACCCGACGTGCTGTTTTGCTCTCCACCGCCGCCTTTGCCGCCGCTTTGCCGGCTCCGGCGGCGCTGCGTGGAAAACGGATGGGCATCGTCATTCACTCGTATGGCCGGCGCTGGCAGGGGAAGTACTCCAGTCTCAAGTTTCCACCCTTCGGTCACGCGCTGGACGTTCTCGATCATGTGCGTGACCTCGGTGTCGGCGCGTTGCAGATCACGGTGGGCGGCTGGACGGCGGAGTTCGCGGAACAGGTGCGCGCCACCTGCGAATCCTACCTCATCCAGCTCGAAGGCAGCGTCACGCTGCCGAGAAACGAGAACGACCTCGCGCGCTTCGAGCACGAGCTGCGCGTCGCGAAGCTCGCGGGAGCCGTCATTTTCCGCTCAGCCGCCGGCGGACGCCGCTACGAGCTGTTTTCCAGCCTGGAGGAGTTCAAGCACTTCAAGGAGACCGCGTTCAATTCCATGCAGCTCGCCGAGCCCGTCGCACGGAGGCTGCGCGTGAAGATCGGCGTCGAAAATCACAAGGACTTTCACGCGGCGGAGCTGGCGGAAATGCTCACACGCCTCGGCAGTCCGCATCTCGGGGCGTGTGTGGACACGGGGAACAGCATCGCTTTGCTCGAAGACCCGATGCAGGTCGTCGAAACACTCGCGCCATTCGCCGTGACCACACACATCAAGGACATGGCCGTGCAGGAGACGCCGTCCGGCTTCCTGCTCTCCGAAGTGCCGCTGGGAGAAGGCATCCTCGACCTGCCGCGCATGTTTGCGATTTTTGAGAGGCACAACCCGCAGATCGGCTATCACCTGGAGATGATCACGCGTGATCCACTCGACATTCCCTGCCTCACCCCCGGCTACTGGGCCACTTTCCCCGAAAAACCCGGCACCGAGCTGGCGCGGACACTCGCCATGGTGCGCGGGCGCAAGGCCGCGAAACTGCCGAAGACGAGCGGACTCGGGTTGGAGGAGGTGCTGGAGTTTGAGGAGGACAACATCGTGAAATGCCTGCAAGCAGCCGGTGAGAGGCTCGGCTTCGACCAGCCCGCCCCGGTGAAGCCGAAGGGCCGGGATGAAAAGTGAGTGATGGTTGAGGATTCCTCCACCGCATCCATGATGCCGTCTTGTCTGACGAAACCTCCATCGCCGCGAACACACCGATCCACGACGCCAAGCTGGCGTTGCAGAAGTATTTTGGCTTCCGCGAGTTCCTCGACGGCCAGGAGCCGGTGATCGCCAACATCGTCGGCGGGCGCGACACGATGGTCATCATGCCGACCGGCGGCGGCAAATCGCTCTGCTACCAGCTTCCGGCGATGGTGATGGATGGCGTGACCGTCGTCGTGAGCCCGCTCATCGCCTTGATGAAGGATCAAGTGGATGCTCTCGAACGTCGTGGCATCCCCGCCACGCTGATCAACAGCACGCTGTCGCTTTCCGAGCAGCAGGAGCGCATCAGCGCGTTGCGGCAAGGCGAATACAAGCTCGTCTATGTCGCGCCGGAGCGCTTTCGCAGCCGTTCCTTCACGAATGCGCTGCGGCAGGTGCAGATCGCTCTGTTCGCCGTCGATGAGGCGCACTGCCTCTCGCAATGGGGCCACGATTTCCGGCCAGATTACATGCGTTTGGGCGAGGCGCTGGAGCAGCTCGACCGCCCGCAGGTCGTCGCATTGACAGCGACGGCCACACCGGAGGTGCGCGGCGACATCTTGCGGACGCTGGCGCTGCGCGACCCGTTCGTCGCCATCCGCGGCTTTGAGCGGCCGAACCTCAGCCTGAACATCGCGCAGACGAAAAACAGCGGCGAGAAATACGAACGGCTGAAGAAAATCATCACGCAGTTCAAGACCGGCATCGTCTATTGCTCCACGCGCAAACGTGTCGAGGAAGTCGGCGAGGAATTGCGCTCTTGGAAGCTCAAGGCCATCGAATACCATGGCGGGCTGGACGACAAGGAGCGCGAGTCGCGCCAGACGAAATTCATCACGAAGAAAGCCGATGTCGCCGTGGCCACGAACGCGTTTGGCATGGGCATCGACCGCTCCGACGTGCGTTTCGTCGTTCATTTCGACGTTCCGGGCAGCGTGGAGGCCTATTATCAGGAGGCGGGACGCGCCGGGCGCGATGGCGAGCCGTCGCAGTGCGAGCTGTTCTTCAATTTCGCCGACACGAAGACGCAGGAGTTCTTCATCGAGGGCAACAACCCCGGCGTGGACATCATCCGTGCCGTTTACCAGACGCTGCTCAACGCCGCGGACTCGAATCACGAGGTGCAGGCGTCGATCGACGACATCACCGATCGTTCCGGCGCGAAAAACAGCATGGCGGTCGGCTCCGCGCTCAGTCATCTCTCGCGCAACGGCTACATCGAGCGTTTCGACATTCCTGGCAAACGCATCCGCGGCACGCGGCTGTCGCAGCCGGATGTTTTGACGCGTGATTTGAAGTTCGACATCGAAGCGCTGCGTGAAAAGGACCGCCGCGACCGTGCGAAGCTCAAGTCGATGATCGAGCTGTGCTACGACGACAAAGCCTGCCGTCAGGAGCAGATCCTGCGCTACTTCGGCGAGACGGAGAGCACGCCCTGCGGCACCTGCGACGTGTGCAAGGCCGAAGGCGTGCAGCCCCCGCGAGAAGGCACGGCGGAGGAGATCACCATGCTGCGCCAGGCGCTCAGCGGCATCGCGCGCATGTCCATCAAATGTGCCGATGGATCGTGGGCGGGGCGTTTTGGCAAGGGGCGCATCATCCAGATGCTCGTCGGCAGCAAGTCGAAGGAGATTGTCGATGCCGGACTCGATCAACTCAGCACTTACGGCCTGCTCAAGCACGCCGGCACGCATGTTTTGCACCCGCTGTTCGTCGAGATGGAGAAGAACAGCCTCATCGAGACCAGCGGCGGCGATTATCCGCTCGTCTCTCTCACCGCGTCAGGAATCCAGGCCATGAAAGGCGGCGCGGACGTGAGGCTGCGCTGGCCGTCGGTTCACGCGCCCGTGGCAAAGCCGAAAGGCAAGACGGCGATGAACGAGGAGCTGGCAGCGAAGGAGCTCGGTTTCGACGACGTGCTGTTCGAGAAACTCAAACGCCACCGCACCGCCGTGGCGGAGGCGGAGGGAGTGCCCGCCTATCTCGTCTTCAGCAACCAGACGCTGGAGTTCATGACGCGCCTGAAACCGAAGACGATTGAGGCGGGGTTGAAAATTCGCGGTGTGGGCGAGAAGAAGGCGCGCGATTACCTGCCGGACTTCATCCAGATCATCAAGCGGCACGGATGATCGCGCCCCCGGCCCAAGTCACTCTCACTCCCGGTCCACCGAGATTTTGCCGGCACCGGTGAAAAACAGCGTTGCGAAGCCGATGAGATACACCATCGCCAGCTCGCCGGAATTCGCGCCCACCAGGGCCGACTTGTGGACGAAGAAAAAAGCGGTGCCCATCGTCGCGCACAGCATCAGCGCCGCGAAACGTGTGAACAGGCCCGCGATCAGCAGCGCGGCGCAGAGCACCTCCGCGAAAATAGCCATGCCGACGTTCACATTCGACGGCAGGCCGAACAAGGCCGGGAACTCCTTCGCTGTGGCGGAAAAGTTCAATATCTTGCCACGACCGTGAAGCAGCAGCATGGAAAAACCAAGTGCGACGCGCAGGATGAGAAGTCCATGATCCGTGGACTTGGGCAGGAATGAGAGTTTCAGGAGCTTGAGCATGAGTGGGTTGGGTTCGGGTTGGCGGGGATTTCGTCCAAGCATGTTCCGACACCGACATCGCCGGCAAGCCTAAAATTTCAGCACTGGAGTGGGTGCGCGCTCAACCCAGCGCCGCCATCATCTCCTTGAGCTTCGCCAGCTTCTCCTGCCAGTCAGTTTTCCGCTGCTGATGCTCGTCGAGCACCTTTTGCGGGACTTTGGAGGTGAAGTTCGTGTCAGCGAGCTTCGCGGTGACTTTTTCGAGCTCGGATTCGGCCTTGACGACTTCTTTGCCGACGCGGGCCTTTTCGGCTTCGACATCGATCAAGCCGTCGAGCGGCAAAAAGATTGTGCCGAGCGGTGTGAGAGCGCTGGGGGTGCCTTTCGTGGCCGCAAAAGCCGGATCGACCTCCAGCGGCTCCGCATTCAGAAGAATGCGAATGACTTCAATTTCATGCGCAGGCAGCTCGGAGGCCGGTTTGAGCACGAAACGGACGCGCTTGTTGATGTTGAAGGTGCTCTTGAGGCCACGTCCGAGCACGACGGTCTCGTATTTGTCGTTCGCGGTCTTTTCGTCCTCGGGAAGGATGCCGAAGTGGGCGAGCTCGTCCGCGTCGAGCGGTTTCGGCCATGGGGCGAACATGATGCTCTTGCCGCCCTGGTTCTCCGGCATGTCGGCGTTGAAGCCCATGCCGTGCCACAGCTCCTCGGTGATGAAGGGCATGAAGGGATGGAACAGACGCAGCGTGTGGCCGAGCACGAAGTCGATCACGGCGAGGGTGTTCGCCTTGCGCTTCGCGTCGCTGCCTTGCAGCACGGCTTTGCTGGCCTCGACATACCAGTCGCAATACTCGCTCCAGAAGAAGCGGTAGAGCGTGGCGGTGGCGTCGCTGAAGCGGTATTCCTCCAATGCGGTGCTGACCTCGGCGATGGCGGTGTTGAGGCGCAGAATGATCCATTTGTCGTCGCTGCTGAGGAGCGCGGGGTCGATCTCGGCTTCGGTGCCGTAGAACGAGTTTTCAACTCGTTCATCCGAACCCACGGGTTGAAAACCCGTGCTACTTTGCATCTGGCGGAAGCGGGCGGCGTTCCAGAGCTTGGTGCAGAAGTTGCGGCCGAGCTCGACGTTCTTTTCGTCGAAGCAGATGTCCTGACCGAGCGGCGCACTGCGCATGATGCCAAAGCGCAACGCATCGGCGCTGTAGCTCGCGATGAGCTCCAGCGGATCGGGCGAATTGCCGAGCGA
>JAEUHJ010000012.1 GCA_016795375.1 Verrucomicrobiaceae bacterium | reverse complement strand
ACGTCCACATCCCGTTCTGCCACCGCATCTGCCCGTATTGCAGCTTTCACAAGCACACGCCGGGCGGCACGGACATGACGGCGTTTGTGGATGCGCTGCTCAATGAGATGGCAAAACAGCCGCTGAAGCCGAGGACGATCTTTTTCGGCGGCGGGACACCCACGATGCTGAGTGAACGACATCTGGAGCGATTGCTGCGCGGCATGCGCGAGCGGGTGGATGTCTCGGAAGTCGTCGAATTCACGATGGAGGCGAATCCGCGCAATGTGACGGCAGCGAAGGCGGCGATGATGCGTGATCTGGGCGTGACGCGGGTTTCGCTCGGCGTGCAGGCGTGGGATGAGGCGACGCTGAAGACACTGGGACGTGATCATTCACCACAGCAGGCCGAGGAAACATGGGGAGTGCTGTGCGAGACGCGTTTTCCGAACTTGAACCTCGATTTGATGTTCTCGGTGCCGGGACAAAGCCTCGAAGCGTGGCGCGGCACGTTGAAGCACGCGATCGCGTCGCGCCCCGACCACATTTCGGCCTACAACCTCAATTTCGAGGAGGACACGGACTTTTTCAGCCGGTTGAAATCAGGCGAGTTCCAGATGAACGAGGATCGTGACGCTGATTTTTTTCACACGGCCATCGACATGCTCGAAGCGGACGGGTTTGAGCACTACGAGATCTCCAATTATGCCAGGCCGGGCGCCCGCAGCGTTCACAACGAGGCCTACTGGCTCGGCGAGGATTATCTCGGCATCGGGCCCGGCGCTTTTTCGACGGTGAACGGCAAACGCTGGCACAACGTGAAGGACACGCCGCGATACATGGCGATGACGCTGGCGGGTGAGGACTCGAAGACTGATGTCGAAGTGCTCACGCCGGAAAACCGGCGCACGGAGCGTTTCGGACTCGAACTGCGCACAGCGCGTGGCCTGCCGCTCGATTTGATCCGTCCTGAGTCGCGCAAGATGCTGGAGACGCTGCGTGACCAGGGACTGCTCGTGTATGACGAGCAGTTCGTGCGCCTGACACGCGCAGGCAAGCCGCTCGTCGATCCGGTCGCGGTGGCATTGATGGGATGATCAGCGCGGAATCGCGCCGGCCTTCAGCGCCGCGGTGGCTCCGAAAGCGACCATGCCGATGATGAACACTAGGTACAGGCACAAGATGATGACAGTCATGACGCCGAGGAACTTCCAGAAGCGGCGCTGCTCCGTCAGAGCAGCATCCAGATCGGCGACGGAGCGTGTGGAACCAAGGGAGCCGATGCGGTTGGCGAAGGCCCAGAGTTTAGCGGCAGGATAGATGTAGAGAAATGCCATGATGCCATACACGGCCGCGAGGACGATCATTTCCGCGCCGCCGAACGGACCGGCTTTGTTTTGCTGAGCCAGGCCCAGCACCATCATGGAGCCGAGGGCGATGGCCCCGAGAATCATGAAGACGACCCCGATCCACATCATGACGGAGATGAATCGCACCCAGGGCTTCGTGCCGGCGAGCTGGGCGATGGTGCCTGGAGAAACGGCATCCGCGCCGCCGCCGGTGGCCGTGCCGTAGAGGTTCGCTGCCGGGGTGGAGTAGGGATTGGCTGGATTTTCCATGATGCAGGTGGTTTGAGGAGTGAACGAGCCGCCGGGAATTGGCCGGATTCCAACAGGCTACGAAATTAATTCGGTGGTTGTCAAAATTAAACAGCACCGCTTCATTTGAGGGGAATGGCAACGGCACGTGCGGACACCTTGCAACCAGTCGAACTCGCAGATGGCGTGGAAATCCAGCTCCGCGTCGCAGGGCCGGCGGTGCGGAGCATGGCCTACACGATCGACCTGCTGGTGCGGCTGGGGATTTACCTCGGGGTGTGGATCGCGGCGCTGTTCCTGGTGCTGCCGGGCATCGGCATGGAGCTGACGGCCGGGCTGATGCTGCTGTTCATGTTTTTCATGGAGTGGTTTTACAATGTGATCTTCGAGGCGGGCGCGAAGGGCGCGACCCCGGGCCAGCGTTCGATGAAACTGCGCGTGATGAGCATGACGGGCGGGCCGGTGACGCTGGCGCAGGCGGTGATGCGGAATTTTTTGCGCGTGGTGGACTTCATGCCGGGCCTCTACCTCACGGGAATCGTCTGCATGCTCTTCACGCGGCGTTTCCAGCGCCTCGGCGACCTGGTGGCGAACACGGTGGTGACGTATGCCGATCCCCCGCCCTCCCCGACGCCGGTGGTTGAGATCCGCGCCGAGCGCCGCGCACCGGCGCAGGTGCTCACGCGCGAGGAGCAGGCGGCGCTGCTGCAGTTCATCGAGCGCGCGCCGCTGTGGGCGGATGAGAGGCGCGTCGAGCTGTCCACGCTGGCGGAGCCTCTGACCCGTGCTCCGGGCACCGAGGGACTGCGCCGCTTGTGCGGCATGGCATTGTGGCTGCAGGAACCGGAAGAAAAACGCGGCACGCCGCCGCCGCTGAAAGGAGCACCGCTGTTTCGATCATGACGCCGGCCCAGTTTGAAAAACACATCGAGCCGCGCTGGCAGAAGCTGGAGCAACTGCTCACGGACGTGGAGCATGCGAAGCCGCGGGAGAACGTGGTGGAGCTGCCCGCGACCTTCCGGCAGGTGTGCCATGACCTGAGCGTGGCGCAGCACCGCATGAGCCCGCAACGGCTGACGCAGCGTCTGAACGCGCTGGCGATCCGCGGTTACCGTGTGCTGGAACGCCGCAGTTCAGGCGGCTGGGAGGCGTTTGTGCGTCTGTTCCTCGTGGAGTTCCCGCAGGCGGTGCGGGCCGATTGGAAGCTGTTCTGGTGGTGCACAGCACTGTTTTACCTGCCGGCGGTTTTGATCGCCGCCATCACGCCGGCGCATCCTGAATGGGCCATGTCGCTTCTTGGCCCGCAGGGCATGGTGCAGATCGAGAGCATGTATGGCGAATCCAGCACGCCTGCCGATTATGTGCGCGACAGCTTCGGCTCGGGCTTCGCCGCGTTCTGCTTCTACATCTGGAACAATGTCGATATCGACTTCCAGACCTTCGCCGGCGGCATCCTGGGAGGAGTGGGCTCTCTGTTCGTACTGCTGTTCAACTCGATCTACCTCGGTTCGGTGTTCGGCTATGTGCATTACTCCGGCAATCCGATGACTCTTTACACCTGGGTGATCGCCCATGGCGCGCCGGAGCTGACGGGAATCGTGATCTCCGCGATGGCGGGGATGCGAGTCGGCTGGTCCGTGCTGAGACCAGGAAGACTGGAACGACGCGCGGCGCTGGTGCTCGCGGGACGCAAGGCGCTGCCGCTGCTCATCGGCGCGGCGGTTTTGACGAGCATCGCGGCGGTGCTGGAGGGCTTCTGGTCGCCGCTGGAGCTGCCGCCAACCATGAAGTTCAGCGCGGGCGGCGTCTGCTGGCTGGCGGTGGCGGCCTTTTTGATGTTCAGCGGAAGGAGGCAGGCGGATGCGGCTTGAGGACATGACCGTGACGCTGCGCCCGCGCCAGCCGTGGGAGGCCGTGGATCTCGGCTGCGCGATGGTGCTGCGTGATTTCGGACGGATCATGGCGTTGTGGGCCAGCACGGTCTTCCCGCTGTGGATCGTGGTATGCGTGCTTATGCGCTCCATGCCGGTGTGGATTCCGCTGGTCGTGTGGTGGCTGAAGCCGCTCTACGACCGCGTGCCGTTGTTCTTCCTGAGTCGCGCGGCCTTCGGCGAGCGACCAGGCTTCATGGAGACGTGGAAGGAATGGCCGCGGCTGTGGTTTGCGAATTTTCTTCCTGCTTTGCTGTGGCGGCGGCTGTCTTTCATCCGCAGTTTCGCGCTGCCGGCGCAGATGCTGGAGGGACTGCGCGGCGCGGCGGTCAACCGTCGCGTCAGAACACTCGCCATGGATGGAGGCGGCTCGGGTTTCTCGCTCAGCTATGCGTTTTCAAAGATCGAGTTCGTCGCCTGGATCGGACTGATGTGGGGGACGTATGGCCTGCTGCCGGACACGGCGCGGCCGGACTGGGACGGCCTGTTCAGCGCGTTCGATGTCGAGAACACCATCCCGGATGCCTTCCTTTGGTGGGGAGCCGCGTGCCACATGGTGATCGTCACGCTGATCGAGCCGTTTTATGTCGGTGCCGGCTTCGGCCTGTATCTGAACTGCCGCACGCGCATCGAAGGCTGGGACGTGGAACTGGCCTTCCGCCGCATGGCCACGCGTCTGACCTCCGCCGCGGCCGCCCTCGCGGTCTCGCTACTGTTTTTCGCAGGCATGCAGACCACCGCGCACGCGGCCGTGGGCGATGATCCCGCCAAAGTCGTCGAAAAAGTGAAGCAGCATCCCGACTTCGAGGTTCACAAGGTCAACTCCAAGCGCTGGGTGCCGGATTTCGAGGCCGATGAAAAGAAGGATGCCCCGCGCCTCGATTTCCTCGATGCCATCGGCGAAATCATCTTCTGGGTGATCATCACTGGCCTGGTGGTGTGGCTGGTCGTTTACCTCGTGAACAACCGCCACCTCTTCATCTCACGCGGCGCGGGCAAGACACCCGTCAAAACGCCGAAGGTGATCATGGGCATGAACATCACCCGCGAAAGCCTGCCGGACGACATCGTGGCCGCCGCGCGCGCCACATGGGCCGCAGGCGATTTCAAGGAGGCGCTGAGCTTGCTTTACCGCGGTTCCTTGTCCTGGCTGGTGACACGCCGCCAGGTGCCGATCACCGACGGCGACACAGAGGAGGATTGCCTCGTCCAGGTGCTCAAAAATGGCGAAAAGAACGAGGCGACTTACTTCAAGCAGCTCACCGGAGCCTGGGTGCAGGTGGCGTATGCCGTGATTCCTGTTACGGAGGCGGAGATGGACGCGCTTTGCGACGGATGGCCGTTTGTGGTGAAAGGAGGCGCGGCATGAACAACAAAGGGCAAAGAACGAAGGACGGAGAGACACGGGCAGGACTGCCGCGTGCCTCCGGCGCCTCTTCGATCTTCGCCCTCTGCCCTCTGCTTTTGTTGCTCTGCGGCTGCAGCGGCAAATGGGAGGATTATGAGAAAACCCTTGGCTACCGCGGCAAGGCGCGTGTGAATCCCTTTCTCGCCGCCGAGCGCCTGCTGGACGAGCTGGGGCATGACGCGCACGGCGCGAAGACGCTGGCAAAGCTGCCCGCACATGACGCGGCGATTCTTATCTCAGGCGAGGGCGGCCTGCCGGAAGGCCGTGCGAAACAACTGCTCACCTGGGCCTTCAACGGCGGGCATCTCATCTACTGCCTCGGCGGCACGCGGCCTTACAATGACTTTGAGACACAGTTCGGCTCGTTCATCGCCGCCATGCTGCTGGAGGAGGAAAAAGACCCGGTGCTCGGGCAGCTCGGCATCGGCGTGCAGCGACGGCTCCCTTTGGACGAAATCAGCGAGCTGACCAGCGGATTGTCCGGCCTGAAAAAGGCGAACAAAAAAGACGACGAGAAGAAAAAGAAGATCGAGGACGAGGAAGAAACCGAGACACGGCTCGAAGCCGTGCTCGAGGTCGAGTGGAACGGCCAGAAGTACTCGCTCAGCCTCGGCGGCCACCAGCATCTGATCCTCAAACGCAAGCTGCGCGCGGGCGAATTTTCCGCCGGATCGAAAAACGAATCACTGGCGCTGCATTTAAAGCACGGCATGGGCAGCGTCACCGTGCTGGCACATGCGCGCCCCTTCCGCAACCGCTGGATCGGCGAGCGCGATCACGCGCGCTGGCTCGCCGCTCTCGTGGAGGAAAACAACTCGAAGGAAGTGATCTTCGTGGCCGCCACATCGGGCAGTTTCCTCAGCCTGCTGTGGCAGCATGGCTGGATGGCGCTCATCGCGCTGGGCCTGTGCCTGGTTTTCTGGCTGTGGCAGCAGATGCCGCGCTTCGGGCCGCTGGCGGATGTAGAACTCGACTCCACGCGTCATTTCGCCAGCCACATCGGCGCGCTGGGGGAGTTTTTCTGGCGCATGCGAAGCGGGGCGCTGCTGGTGAACGCCGCGCGTGATGCCGTCTGGGAGCGCGTGCGCGAGCGGCACCGCTCGCTCGACGACGGCGGCCGCAAAATGAATGAGATGCTCGCCGGGGAAATCGCCCGCCGCACCGGATTGCCGGTCAAACGTGTCGCTGCGGCCTTCGCCGTGGCTCCGCCGGACAGCGCCCATAATTTCGTCACTCTCATGCGCGATTTGCAGGCCATCCGCCGCGCGCTTTGAAACCATCATCCACCACACCATCATGAACCCGATCCCCACCGAGCCATCCGCTGTGTATGCCCCGCCTGCCATGCCCAAAAGCACCGCCGTCCTCCAGCAAATCCGCGCGGCGGTGAATCAGGTCTTTGTGGGACAGGACGAGGTGCTCTCCCAAGTGCTCGCCGCGCTGCTGGCCGGCGGTCATGTGCTGCTGGAAGGCAAGCCCGGCCTGGGCAAAACGCATCTCGTACTGGCGCTGGCCCACACGTTCGGCGGCAGTTTCCGGCGCATCCAGTTCACACCGGACCTGATGCCCTCCGACGTCTGCGGCCACACGTTGTTCGACATGAGCAGCAGCACCTTCCGAGTGCGGCGCGGCCCGGTGTTCGCCAACCTGCTGCTGGCGGATGAAATCAACCGCGCGCCGGCCAAAACCCAGTCCGCGCTGCTCGAAGTGATGCAGGAGACGCAGGTGACGATCGACGGCGAGAGCCACGCGCTCGCGCCGCCGTTCATGACCTTTGCCACGCAGAATCCCATCGAGCAGGAGGGCACTTATCCTCTGCCCGAGGCGCAGCTCGACCGTTTCCTGCTCAAGGTGCTCATCGACTATCCCGATGCCTTGAACGAAACCTGGGTCGTGAAGGCGGTTTCCTCCCGCGCGTCCGGCGGCGGTCTTTCCGCCTCGATCGTGTCGCAGGTCTGCACGCCTGAGGACATCATCGCGGCACAGGAGGAAGCGGCGGCGGTGCAGGCGGTCGAATCAGTGGTCGATTACGCGGTGAACATCGTGCGCGCCACACGCCAGCACAGCGCCATCTCCCTCGGCGCTGGGACACGCGGGGCGATCAGCCTCGTGCGCACTGCGAAAGCCTGTGCGCTGCTCGAAGGACGCATGTACATCACACCGGCGGATGTGAAACGCGCCGTGCTGCCCGTGCTGCGGCACCGCGTGCAGCTCGCGCCGGAGATCGCCATCAGCGGCCAGGGCGTGGATGACATGCTGCTGTCGCTTTTGAAGACCGTCGAAGCGCCGCGTGCCTGAACACACATGCGCCCCACCGCCCTGCTGCTGAAACTGCTCGTCGCCTGGCTCGTCCTGGCGGTGGCGGCATGCGTGTGGGAGAAGTTTGTCGTCCTCTGGCAGATCACTGGCGGCGGTTTGCTACTGGTGCTGATCCTCGACGCGCTCACCCTGCCGCGACGTGGCCGCGTCACCGGCACGCGCCACGTTCCTGGGCGTTTCGCGCTCGGAGTGGCATCCAGCGTCACGCTGACCATCACGCATTCCACGCGGCGGGTTCTGGACTTGGAGGTGTTTGACGGCATTCCCACCGCCGCGGAGGCTGAAGGGCTGCCACATCAGGTGGACGTGCCTGCGGGCGAACACGCGGCCATCACTTACCAGGCGCGTTTCGTGCGCCGTGGACAGCATGCGTTCACGCCGGCGCATGTGCTGGCCGCCTCGTTGCTCGGGCTGTGGCGGAATCTGCATTTCGTGGCCGGGGAGAGCCCGACACGCGCCTATCCGAACTACGAGCCGGTCGTGCGCTTCGCCATGCTGGCGATGGCGAACCGCGTGGAGACGATGGGCATCATCAAACGCCGCCGCATTGGTGCGTCGCTCGATTTCCATCAACTGCGCGACTTCCAGGACGGCGACGTGCTCTCCCGCATCGACTGGAAGGCCACCTCGCGCCGCTCCACGCTCGTGAGTCGCGACTTCGAAGAAACACGCAATCAAACCATCCTCCTCGTGCCGGACTGCGGCCGCCGCATGCGCGCGCTCGACGGCGGGCTGAGCCAGTTCGACCACTGCTTGAACGCGATGCTGCTGATCGCCTTCATCGCGCTGCGCCAGGGGGATGAGGTCGGTGTCGTCGGCTTCGGAGGCGTGCAGCGCTGGCTGCCGCCGGTCAAAGGCGCGCACAGCATGCCAAAGCTGCTCAATCATCTCTATAACTACGAGGCCAGCGCCGAGCCGAGCGACTTCATCGAGGCCGCCGAACGTGTGATGACGCTGCAACGCCGCCGCGCGCTCGTCATCATGCTCACGAACCTGCGCAGCGAGGACGGCGCGACCCTGGCCGCCGCCGCCGGTGCCATGCAACGCCGCCATCTCGTGCTGGCGGCCACCTTGCGCGAACAGGAGCTGGAGCAGCGCGCCTCCGCGCCCATCGACCATCTGCACGACGCGCTGCAATACGGTGCGCTGGCGCATTATTTCGGCGAGCGCCGCCAGTTGCTCGAATCCTTGCGCGCGCACCGCGTGCTGACGGTAGATGAGCCAGCCCAGATGCTGCCGGTGGCATTGGCGAACAAGTATCTCGACGTGAAGGCCGGAGGACTGTTATGAAGCGCTGTGGTGGTCAGCGCCACTTGTGGCGTTATTTGCGACAAATCCGGCGCGGCGAAAGGTGCCGATCACCCGATGACACCGCCCCCTCCCTTTTTGTTCCCGCCTTATCCCCTGGAAGATCAGCGGCGGCATCAAAACAGGCTGACTCAGGCCATGGAACGCGTCATGAGAAGCGGCAGCTACATCCTGGGTGAGGAAGTGAGCGCCTTTGAGACTGAATTCGCCGCGTCCCTCGGCGTGCGGCACGCCGTCGCGGTGGCGAGCGGCACAGACGCCATCGAGGTGATGCTGCGCGGCCACGGGATCGGTGCCGGGGACAAGGTGGTGGCACCTGCCTTCGCCCCTTCCGCCGTGGCAGCGGGAATTCTTCGCAGCGGCGCGGAGCTGCTGCTGGCGGATGTGGAGGAGGAGATGTTCACGCTCTGCCCGGAGTCACTTGAAGCCGTTCTGAGCTCCCCCGCAGGTCGTGACGTGAAGGCCGTGCTGGCCGTGCATCTTTACGGGCAGCCGGCGGCATGGGACCAATTGCAGAAAGTCACCGCTGCACATGGAGTCCTGCTGCTGGAGGACTGCGCACAGTCCCACGGCGCGTTCTGGCAGGGCAGGCCGACGGGCACGCTTGGCAGCTCTGCGGCATTTAGTTTTTATCCGACCAAGAACCTCGCCGCGCTGGGTGACGCGGGCGCGGTGGTGACCGGAGATGATGAACTGGCCGGGCGTCTGCGTCAGGTCCGCCAATACGGCTGGCACGAACGCCATGTCAGCGAATGCGACGGTGTGAACAGCCGCATGGATGAATTGCAGGCGGCCGTGCTGCGGGTGAAACTGCCCGGACTGACAGAAAACGTCAGCCGCCGGCGTCAGATCGCCACCCACTATGTTTTGCGCCTGCGTTCATGCCGCGCCTTGCGGCTGCCGGTGACGCGTTCGCGATGCGAACATGCCTTCCATCAGTTTGTGGTGCGTTCATCGCGGCGTGACGCCTTGCTCCAGCATCTTCATGCGCGCGGGATTCCCGCCACGGTGCATTACCCGGTGGCGCTGCACCAGCAGGCGGCTTTTCGAAGCAACGGATCATTCCCAGCGAGCGAAAAGCTGGCGGCGGAGGTCTTGAGCCTGCCACTGCATCCTTGGTTGAAAGCGGAGGCCATTCCCACTGTGTGCGAGGCGCTGGAGGCATTCAATCATGGATGAGCGGGAGCATGACCTCCTGCGCCGCGTGGAAGACGGTCACTGGTGGCACCGGGTGCTGCGCCACCAGGCATTGCGAGCCTTGCGCACGGTGCCATGCGGCGCCCGCGTGCTGGACGCCGGCTGCGGCACGGGCGGGATGTTACGGTGGCTGACGGAGTTTGATGCGCACGGCGCCGATCTCTCTCCGCATGCTGTGAAGCTGTGTCATGGGCGCGGATTACTGCATGTGAAACAAGCCTCGATTCATGATCTCCCCTTCCCTGACGGCACGTTCGACGCCGTGCTGAGCCTCGATGTACTCTATCATGCGGATGTGGATGAACTCCGTGCGCTGACGGAGATGCGCCGCGTGTTGAAGCCTGGCGGAACACTGGTGCTGAACCTGCCAGCCTTTGAATGCCTGCGCGGCGCGCATGATGTCGCCGTCTGTGGTGTCCGGCGCTACACAGCGTGTCAGGTGCGGTCATTGCTCGAATCTCATAGCCTGCGCATCGAGATGATTCACTACTGGAACGCCTGGATCTTCCTGCCGCTGCTGTTCTGGCGTCAATGGAGCCGCATGAAGTCAAAAAAACATTCGGACCTGCGGCTCGACCTTGGAAGAATGAACAGCCTGTTGTTTTTGACCGGCAGCATCGACGCGTGGCTCTGCCGCCTGCTGAGCCTGCCATTTGGAACATCCATCTTTGCCATCGCACGTCATGACAAACCGGGGGCTCTCCACGCGCATGAGTGAGCCACTCCTCAGTTTCGTGGTGCCGCTGCACAACACGGGGGACTCCATCCCGGCGCTGCTGGACGCCTTCCGCCGCGAAACCATCGAGGATTCCTGGGAACTCGTGCTGGTGGATGACGGCAGTGTGGACGGAACATTCGAGCGTGCGCGCTCATTGACGTCGGATTTTCCCGCGCCGGTCACGCTGGTGGAACTGGCACGGAATTTCGGCGAGCACGCGGCCGTGCTGGAGGCCTGGCGGCATGCACGCGGCCGGTTCATCGTGAATCTGGACGATGACATGCAAAATCCCGTCAGCGAGGCGCTGAAACTGCTGCGGCATCTGCGCGAGTCCGGCGCGGAGGTGGTTTATTCGCAATACACGGAGAAAAAGCACTCCTGGCCGCGAAATCTGGGCAGCCGCGTGATGAACTGCTGCGCCACCTTCCTGCTGGGCAAGCCGCGCGACCTTTACCTCTCCAGTTTCCGCGCCGTGCGCCATGAGCTGGCGCGGCGGATCACCGGCCATCGCGGTCCGTATCCGCACATCGACGGCCTGATCCTCGGCGCGACGAACCGCATCGCCACGTTGCAAGTCGAACATGCGGAGCGAATGGGCGGAAAAAGCGGCTACACACCGCGCAAGCTCGTGCGGCTGGCGCTGAGCCTGTTGTTCGATTTCAGCATCATGCCGCTGCGGGTCGCGGGCGTGCTCGGCCTCGTCCTTTGCGCGGGCGGTGCGGCCATTCTGGCGGAGGTGGTGGTGGAAACACTCTTTTTCGGGCGGCAACAGGCGGGCTGGGGATCGCTGATGGGAGCGCTGGCGATCTTCTCCGGCGCGCAGCTCCTCATTCTCGGTGTCATGGGCGAATATGTCGGACGCGCCTTCATGACTGTGTCCGGCAAGCCGCAGTCCCTCGTTCGCAGCGTGGTCAACCAGCCTCTGAAAACGACATGATGCACGAGACGCTCATCGAATCCTGCTCCGTGCGCGGTGTGCGGCTTCACGAACTGCGTCATGTGGTGGACCACGTCCGCGGCCACCTTGCAGTCGTGGATTTCGAGAAGGAGCTGCCGTTTCAGCCACAACGCTGCTTTTTCACCTACGCCATCCCTGACGGTGAGACCCGTGGAGAACACGCGCACCGTCTCTGCTCCCAGTTTCTCGTCTGCACCCACGGGGAATGCCACCTGCGCGTGGATGACGGGGAAAACTGCGAGGAGTTCTGCCTGAACCGCCCGACGCTCGGCGTGCTGGTGCCGCCCATGATCTGGACCATGGCGCATCTGCACTCCCGTGACTCGGTGCTTCTGGTGCTGGCCTCGCGCGTCTACGAGCCGGAGGATTACATCCGTGATTACCAGGACTTTCGCAGCAAGGTGGAAAGCGTAAAATAGAGGAACATGAAGGCACCCTCTTTCTCGACCATCCCTCCTGAAATCCAGGGCAGTCGGATAGGGTACCTGTTGTCAAAAACGACAGCCAGCATGCGAGGTCAGCCAATGTGGGTGGGTTTGCTGTTTCCCATGCTGCTCACCGTGTTCATGGGGTGGATGGACGACATCAGCGGCTGGGAGGTCAGCCTGTTCATTTTTTATGCCCTTCCCATCATCGTGGCCGTGTGGTGGTCTGGAGCTGCGGCCGGGCTGATCATCTCGGCGATGTCCGGCGTCGCCTGGTGGGTGGCCAACGAGGCCGATCAGCCTTATGAGACGCGAATCGGCTACGCCTGGGCGCTGATCAATCGTGAATTCTATTTCTGCGTCGTTGTCTTCGCCGTCATGGCGGTGCGCAGCAGGCAGGAAGCTGACGCGGCACGCATCCGCATGCTGGAGGAGCGCCGCCAGCTCGAACGGGACATCGTGAGCGTCAGCGAGCATGAGCAACAACGCATCGGGCAGGATTTGCATGACGGACTCTGCCAGCACTTGGCAGCCATCGGCTGCGCCGCGCAGGTGCTGACGGAAGATTTGCAGGCACGCGATGTCCCGGAGGCGCGGGAGGCCGCCATGATCGAGGATTCCATCCAGCAGGCGGTTCTCGAGGCACGGAACCTCGCCCGCGGCATTTTTCCCGTGCATGTTGACCACAGCGGGCTGGCGGCCGCGTTGTCAGATCTCGCGCGGATGACAACCCGGCTCACCGGCGTCGCCATTGAGGTAAAAGAAGGCATTGATGCGCATCTGGACGACCCGGAATCATCCATGCATCTTTATCGCATCGCCCAGGAAGCGGTGGCTAATGCCGTGCGCCACGGCAAGGCCACACATATCAGGATCAACCTCGATCTTGTGGGTGACTTACTGATTCTCATCATCGACGACAACGGCCCGGGCCTGGCCCTGTTGAAAAGCAGCAAAGGCGACGGCATGGGGTTGCGCACAATGCGCTATCGCGCCCAGGCACTCGGCGCGGCGCTCGATTTTCAGGACGCCCCGGATGGGGGAGCACGCGTTTTTTGCAGTCTTCCGGTCCGAAAAACAAACTGACGCACTCCTTATGCCCGACGAAACCAAAACCACCACACGCTGCAAAGTCCTGCTTGTCGAAGATCATCCGATGTTCAGGGATCACCTCGCCCAGTTGATCAATCGCGACCTCGGCATGTCCGTCTGCGGAGAAACTGACAACATCCGCGACGCCCTGCGGCTGGTGCAGGATACACAACCTGACATCGCCATCGTGGACATCACCCTGAAGGGATCCAGCGGTCTCGAGCTTCTCAAAGACATCAAGGCCCAGGGGTTCCCGGTCAACGTCCTGGTGCTCTCCATGCACGATGAGGAATTGTATGCCGAACGCTCGCTGCGAGCTGGGGCGAAAGGCTATATCACCAAGAACGAAGCGTCCACCGAGGTGCTGAAGGCGATCCGCTGTGTGATGCAAGGGGAAGTTTACGCCAGCAAGCAGATGACGGCAAAGCTCCTCGACCGGCTGACCCAAAGACGCGCCCAGCCTGAGCTGGAAGGTCTGGAAACCCTGGCAGATCGCGAACTCGAGGTTTTCCAAATGCTCGGACGCGGAAAAAGCACGCGCCAGATCGCACAAACACTCGGACTCGGCGAGTCCACCGTGGAAACTTACCGTGCACGCATCAAGGAGAAGCTCCGACTTCGCAGCGCGGCTGAGCTCTATCTGCGCGCAGGCCAGTGGGTGCGGGACCACGGTTCCTGAAAAGACGCCGCCATTGTGGCGGAGGTCGGGACAAGCCGTGTCCTTTGCCAAAAGGCTGTCTTTCAGTGCAGAATGGCGGGGTTCATCGAAAATCCCATGTCCAAGCGACCCCGCCGTTCCCACCAGAGACAGCCTTCGCAGCAGCCGGCCGCCGCAGTTCCCTCTCCCAAGGGAAAGCGCGCTCCGCAGATGTTCGTAGTGCTTGCGCTCATGACGTTGTGCGTCGGCCTGTACTCATGGACGGCGGACTTCCCGATGGTCTTCGATGACCACATGTACATGATGGACAATGCGATTTTCAGGGACACCGCCAGTTTCAGCTACCCGACGCATTTCACGGAGTTTGTGCGCCGCCCTCTTCTTGCCAGGTCAGACCCGGATTTGTCGGTGAATTTCGTCCTGAGGCCCCTCGCTTATGCCAGCCTTCATGCCAATTACCTCCTCGATGGATTCACCCCGCGCTGGTTCCGGGTGGTGAACATCATCATTCACGCGTTCAACGCACTGCTCATTTATGCGGTGCTTCGGTTGCTTCTGAAGGCGGCCGCCCCGCAGTCCGGCTCCTCCGCAACATTCATCCCCGCGGCGGCAGCTTTCATCTTCGCCGTCCACCCCCTGGCCACAGAATCTGTCACCTACATCATCCAGCGCTTCACCTCCCTGAGCACTCTGTTCTATCTGCTCACACTCTGGTGCTACTTCAGGTCTTTGCAAACCGGCGCCCCAAAGGGCGCGCTGCTCTGGCGTGGCTCCGCCGTATTGTCCGTGCTGGCAGGCATGCTGACAAAGGAGTGCGTTTTCACGGCCCCGCTGATGGTTGTGCTGCTGGACTGGCTCGTGCTCGGCACGCGTCTGCGCACCGCTGTCGTGCGCGCCTGGCCGCTGCTGCTGTGTCTGCCGCTCATTCCTGTGCAGGTGCTCATGGCCTCCGCCGCGCTGCATCAGGGGGATTTCAGCCTTGCGAACGCTTTTGAAATAGTGAACTCCCGCGACGCGCCGCTGAGCCACTGGCACTACATCGTCACCCAACTGACGGTGCTCGTCGCCTACCTCCGCCAAATCCTCTGGCCATCCGGACTGAATCTCGATCCTGACTGGCCGCTGTACCGCTCGTTGTCCGAGGCCCCGGTGGTGGCTGCCTGCGCCCTGCTCACGACGCTGCTCGCAAGTATCTGGCTGGCCTGGCGCTGGTGGCGTGAGAATGTCCGTATGCGGTTGATGCTTGTGTTTGTGCTCTGGTTCTTCATCACCATCTCGATTTCCTCTGGTCTCGTGCCTTTGCCGGACCTCATGGCCGACCACCGTTCCTACCTGCCTTCCATTGGCATTTTCGTGCTCGTCGCATGCTTGCTGGACCTTCTGCGCGGCTGCTCATGGCGGCCGGCCCGCATCCTCGCCCCGGCAGTCCTTGCGACGGGCGTGATCTCCCTCGCCTGGGCCACCTGCCTGCGCAACGAAGTCTGGCGCACTCGCGAAAGCCTCTGGGAAGACACGGTAGCCAAAAGCCCCAACAAATACCGCACCTGGGGAAATCTAGGCGCGGCATACTCCGACAGCGGCCAGGAGGAAAAGGCGGTGAAATGCTACCGCAAGGCGCTGAAAATCGAGCCGAGCTTTCAAAACGGCCTGCTGAACCTCTCCAACTCACTCCTCCGCCTCAACCGGCCGAAGGAATCCTTGGAGAACACGATCAATCTCATCAAGATGGACCAGCATGCGGGCGCCAAACCTGCCGTCGCCTTCACCTTCGGCCTCGGACTCTCCGGTGTCGGACGCTACGATGAGGCCATTTCCGTGTTCCGGGAGATTCTTACGGTCGTGCCCCACGACGTCCAGGCACGCAAGGCGCTGGGACTCACCTTTTACAAGGCCGGACTCCCCCACCGCGCACTCGAGCACTACCGGAGGGCTGTCGCCGTCCAGCCGAACGATCAGCATCTGCACATGCTCATCCAGGCGGCGGAGGCCGCCGTGGACGAAAAATATTCCCGCAACTGATGAGATGAGGCTCACCCCGCTACGGGAGTAGCTGAGAGCCCCCCGCGGCGCAAAAGGATGATCATCAGCCAAAAAGCGCGGTGAGCGGCCTGCCCTTGTCAGCGACGGTGAACGGGCGCTTGCTTGGGCTGTAGAGCACCTGATCGAGCGGTATGCCCAGCGCGTAGGCGATGGTGGCGTTGAATTCCGGGATGCTGACCGGGTTTTCGACAGCCTTGCCGCCCATCTCATCGGTGGCCCCGTAAACCTGCCCTCCGCGGATGCCCCCGCCGGCCATGAGGCAGGTGAAGCCGGGTGCGTGGTGGTCGCGGCCGTCGTTTTGATTGATCTCAGGCGTGCGCCCGAACTCGGTGGCCAGCACGACGAGCGTTTCCTGCAACATGCCCCGGGAATCGAGATCCTGAAGCAGGGTGCTGAGGGCGGAGTCGAGCTCGTCGCAAAGCTCTGGCACACGGGTGAAATTCGCGTTGTGCGTGTCCCAACTGCCGAAAGAAACCTCCACAAAACGCACGCCATGCTCGACGAGGCGGCGGGCGAGCAGGCAGCCCTGGCCAAAGCGGTCAGCCCCGTATTCCCCGCGTAAAACCTCCGGCTCGGCGCTGAGATCGAATGCCTTCAATTCCTCGCTCTTCATCATTTTGAGCGCATCGTCATACATGTCGGCATAAGCGCGGACATTCTTGACATCGTAGGCTTCGGCAAACTGCCGGTCGAGCTGTCTGGCGACTTCGAGACGGCTGTTGAAACGCTCCTCGGTGAACCACTGGTTGGTTTTGACGTTGTTGATGCCGCCCTCGGGGTCGTTGATCATGAGCGGCGCGAAACGGCTCTCGAAGAAGCCGGCGCCGGGATGGCGGCTGTCATTGCCGATCATGACGCTGCCTGGCAGCGTGGGGTTGCCGCGATCCTGGAACTTTTGCAGCCATGCCCCCATGCTCGGGTGACGGATGCTGCTGCGCAGCGTGTAGCTGGTGTGCTGGTAATACTGCCCCTGCTCGTGCGCCCCCTGCGTGGTGACCATGCTGCGGATGACGGCCAGCTTGTCCATCTGCCGCGCGATGAGCGGGATGTTGTTGGAAACACGGATGCCATCGATGTTGGTGCCGATGGCCTGGGTGAGGCCCATGATGTCCTTTTTATCAGGTTTCGGGTCAAAGGTGTCGAGGTGGCTCATGCCGCCGCTCATGTACAAGTAAATGACATTGCGCGCGGTGGCGGCCTGCTTCAGCGACGAGGCGCCCTGTCCAGGCGCGGCTATGGCACGGGTGTTCAGATGGGAGGCGGCAGTGACACCGAGAAAAGTTCTGGCGGCACCGGAGACGAAGGCGCGGCGGGTAAGGTCGTTGCGGAGGGCGTTCATGAAATCCAGGGGGAGATTGCGCGCGTTTAACGCGCTCATGCGGCGGAGCTATCACTCGATTTGCCAAATGTGCTTCCAGTGATCGAGGATCACGCCCCCCTCGGCACCAAGTGTGCCTTGGAAGCGCATTGCCACGGTGCGCATTCGCGTCCAGAATGTGCGCTCGTTTACGTCCGCATGTCCCAGTTACACCTTCAGCCTGACTTCGCCGCCTTCAAAACGCTCTCGCAAAGGGGTAATCTCGTGCCGGTGATGGCTGAATTGACGGCGGATTACGAGACGCCGCTCTCGGCCTTCCAGAAAATCCACGACGGCCGTTGCGGCTTCCTGCTGGAGTCCGCGGAGCTGACACAGCACTCCGGGCGCTATTCGCTGCTCGGCAGCTCACCACGCATCATCTTCACCGCGCACGGTCGCGAGATCGAGATCGAGGAACGCGGCAAGAAACGCAATTTCACCACGCAAACCGACCCGCTGGCCGAACTGGAAGCGTTGATGAAGCCATTCCGTCCGCTGGAGGAGCAACCGCTGCCGGTTTTTCATGGCGGCGCGGTGGGCTACCTGGCCTACGACATGGTGCGTTTCTTCGAACCGACCCTGCCCGCGCCGAAAAAGGACGAACTCGGTCTGCCGGACATGGTTTTCATGGTGACAGACACCGTGCTGGTGTTCGACCACCGTACCCGCCGTCTGTCCATCGTCGCCAACGTCCACACGGACGAGCACGCCACGCTGGAGGCGGCTTATGATTGGGCACGAGAGCAGATTTCGGCAGTGATCATGAAGCTGGAAAAGCCGCTGACGGCCAAACCGCTTCAGACGTTCTCGCCAGCCGACAATGACCAGCCACCGCCGCCGGTCAGCAACACCACGCGCGAGGAATACGAGGCGATGGTGGTCAAGATGAAGGACTGCATCGCCGCCGGGGACATTTTCCAGGGAGTGCCGTCGCAACGTTTCGAGACGGACTACAACGGCAGCACTCTGGACCTGTTCCGGGCGCTGCGGCATGTGAATCCCAGCCCGTACATGTTCTGCATGGACTTCCCGCAGGGCTTCGCACTGGTCGGCAGTTCGCCGGAAGTGCATGTGAAATGCCTCAACGGCCGCATCGACATCCGCCCCATCGCCGGAACACGCTGGAGGGGCGGGACGCCGGAGGACGACGACGCGCTGGCCCAGGATCTGCTCAACGATCCCAAAGAACGCGCAGAGCACATCATGCTCGTCGATCTCGCACGCAATGATGTCGGACGTGTGGCCGGTTACGGCAGCGTGCGTGTCAGCGACTTGATGATCATTGAGCGCTACTCCCACGTCATGCACATCGTCTCGAACGTGGACGGACGTTTGCGAGACGACAAGACAGCCTACGACGTGATGCGCGCCACATTCCCGGCAGGCACGGTCAGCGGCTCGCCAAAGGTGCGGGCGATGGAGATCATCAACGAGTGCGAAAAGAGCAAGCGCTGCGCCTACGCGGGCGCGGTGGGCTACTTCGGCTTCGATGGCAATCTCGACTCCTGCATCGCCCTGCGCACCTGTGTGGTGAAGGATGGCAAAGCTTATGTGCAAGCAGGCGCGGGCATCGTCGCTGATTCCATCCCCGCCGCCGAATACCAGGAGACCGTCAACAAAGCGGCCGGCATGCTGCGCGCGATCCAATGGGCACGACAGCTTGGCGCTTCGTGACTGTTGTTCGCACGTTGCTCACACACTCATCACACACTCATCACACACTCATCACACACTCATCACACACTTGCTCACATCGCGTGAATCGCTGCATGTCAAAAACAGAGAACCCTCCGGCATGCGTAGCCGGAGGGTTCCATTGCGATCCAGCAACCAACAACGATGGAGGATCGATTGGCACGAAATGCGGAGCTGAGGAAGCTTGCAAATGTGGCCTGCGAGTTGCCCCACAGACGCGAGCATGTTAAAAAGTTCTGCCCATGTCGTCAACCTGACCGCTCTTCTTTTGCAAAAAGAAATACCTGAGTCGCACTTTTGAGAGCTTAAAACCCTCGATTTTCTCAAACTTTTAGCAAACACCCTCTTGACACCCTCCCCTGACTACAGGCTGCAAGCCACCGACTTCACCTATTCATCTGAACACATCATCTCATGACGCACTCTCTCCCGCTCGGCCAACTCCTTCTTATGGGCGTCCCAGGTCTGGAACTCACCCCGGAAACCGCCGCCCGGCTCAAAAAACTCCAACCCGGGGGTTTCATCTTGTTCGGGCGCAACATCCAGACGCCGCAGCAAGTCCGTAAACTGATCGACGATCTGCGAGATTTGTCCGACATCGAGCCATTCATCACGATCGACCAGGAAGGCGGGCGCGTTTCGCGTCTCCGGCTCATCGGCGAGGAGCCGCCGAACGCGCAATCGTTGCGCGACAAGGGCGATCCCGTTTTGATCAAGCGCCACGGAAGGCTCACCGGCCAGGTTTTGCGGCACTTCGGCTTCAACCTCGACCTCTGCCCCGTTCTGGACATCAGCTACGACGACGCGGCGGACAATTCACTCAAGGGCCGCACCTACGGCAGGAATCCGCAGCAGGTGATCGACAACGCCGGCGTCTTCAACCGTGCCATGCGTGCCGAAGGCATCCTATCCTGCGGCAAGCATTTCCCCGGCTACGGTCCGGCCGAGTGCGACCCGCATGAATTTCTGCCCGTCATCACGAAAAGCCGTGAGGAGATGGAGAAAAGCGAGCTGCTGCCTTACTCCGCCTTGTTGCCGGAACTCGACAGCGTGATGACCTGCCACAGCAACTACACCGCCTACGATCCCGATCGTGGTCGCTGGCCCGCCAGCCTGAGCCACAACATCGTGACCAAGCTCCTGCGCCACCAGTATGCCTTCGACGGCCTCGCCATGACTGACGATCTCGACATGGGAGCCATCTTGAATGAAGTCACCTTCGAGCAGGCGATCCAGGAGGCCGTGCGCGCCGGCAATGACCTAGTGATGATCTGCCACCGTGTCGAAATGGTCGAGTTGGCCCGCCTGCATCTCGAAGGCGTCGAGGAACCGGCCCTGCACGACGCCCTCATGCGCATCGAGAAGGCAAAAAAACGCCTCGTGAAGCCGGACAAGTTCGACCCCGACCGCTTTGCCGCCATCAACCGCGACATCTGGCAGCTCCGCGTGGACACCCTCGGCGAGAAAGCGGCGCGAAATCTCAGCGTCGAGGACGGCAAACGCTCGCCAGTTGAGCTGTATTGAAATCACTTCCTGGGGGAAATATACCTCGCGTCATCAAGATTTGTGAAAAGATAGGCTCGCCATTGAGCCAGCGTGGGTAACTTCCAGCGGTCATAGACCATGACCCGCATCGAACTCTCCCAAGCCGATATTGCTGACATCGAAGATGCC
>JAEUHJ010000198.1 GCA_016795375.1 Verrucomicrobiaceae bacterium | reverse complement strand
GAGGTTTACCTCCTGAACCTCCCAATCTTTGTTGAGTCCGAGGAGTAGATGATAGTGATGTTGCAGGCTGTGATCGGCGGGCATTCAGCCTCTTACTCCATCTTCAGCACCCATCAAAACCCGCGAAGGACCGATATTTTCGCGCATTGATCGTCGCTCCCGCGGCGTTCACATACCACCATGTCCACCCCTTCCCTTGTTCTGCTTTTGTCCTTCGTCATTGGGATTTCGTCAGTTGCTGCGGAGCGGCCGAACATCCTTTTCCTCCTCTCCGATGACCACAGCGCCCCCTACCTCGGCTGCTACGGCAATCCCGACGTGCGCACGCCCGCGCTCGACAAACTGGCCGCCGAGGGCATCGCCTTCGACCGCTTCTTCACCTCCTGTCCGCAATGTGTGCCTTCGCGTGCCGCGCTGATGACCGGGCGCAGTCCCGTGGCCGTGCGCATGGTGCGCTTCACCTCGCCGCTGCCGTCAGACATTCCCGCGCTGCCGGATTTGCTGCGTGACCAAGGCGGCTACTTCACCGGCATCGCAGGCCGCGGCTACCATCTCGACGGCCCCGCCACCGGTCAGAAAGGAGCGCCACGCGCCGCCCCCGTGATGGGCGAAGTGATGGACCGCCTGAACCTGCGCACCTTCAAGAAACGCGCCGACTACTTCGAGGAGGGCGGCGGTGGCATGAAGGACTTCGGTGGCAAGCTCGCGAAATTCCTCGACCTCGCCCCAAAGGGCAAACCGTGGTTCTTCTGGCTCGGTTTCAGTGATCCTCACCACGTCTGGGACACCGTCTCATCCAAAGGGAAACTCGATCCGGCGAAGATCACGCTGCCGCCGCATCTGCCTGATCTCCCCGGCGTGCGCGAAGACCTCGCCCGCTACCTCCAGGAGGTCGAGCACCTCGATGAGGACGTGCAAACCGTGCTCGACGTGCTCGACAAACGCGGCCTCGCCAAAAACACGCTCGTCATCTTCATCGGCGACAACGGCATGGCCATGCCGCACGGCAAAGGCTATCTCACCGATCCCGGCATCAACACCCCCTGCATCGTCCGCTGGCCCGGCGTCATCCAGCCGGGCCAGAAAGCACACAACCTGCTCTCCGGCGAAGATTTCACGCCCACCATGCTCGAAGCCGCCGGTGTCACCGTTCCGAAAGAGATGAGCGGTGTCAGCTTCGTCAAACAACTGCGCGGTGAATCATTCGAGCCGAGAAAGCACATCTTTGCCGAGCGCGGCCCGCACGGCGGCGATGGCGGCATGAAGCCGGATGTGGCCGCGAACACCTTCGATCTCGCCCGCTGCGCCCGCAGCGACACATTCAAGCTCATCTACAACTGCACCCCGCACGGAGCCGTCGCCCCCGTCGATAGCAAGGGAGACCCAAGCTGGAAGCAAATGACCGCCGCCAACGCCGAAGGCAAACTCGCCCCTGAGTTCGTCCGAAGCTACTTCACCAGCCCGCGTCCCACCTTCGAGCTCTACGACCTCGAAAACGACCCTGGCGAACTCCACAACCTCTCCGGCGACCCGAAATACAAAGTCATCGAGCACGACCTCAAACGCGCCCTCACCGAAAAGATGATCCTCGACTGGGACTTCCTCCCCGCGCCGCTGAGGTAATTTCAGGCTGTGCTGAAAGGACATGTGCATTTCAGGCATGACACCGTGCCTCGCGGCCTGCTAGCCTCGTCGTTTCCATCCGTACTGACTTCATCATGCGCTTACCAGCCCATCTCCTCATCACACTCCTCTCCGCTGCCGCGCTGCAGGCGCAGCCCGTTTCCATCTTCGACGGCAAAACCCTCGATGGATGGGACTTTGATCCCAAAATGTGGCGTGTGGAGGACGGTATAATCACTGGCGGCTCCACGACGGAGAAGATCAAGAAGAACGACTTCATCTCCACGAAGAAGTCCTTCCACAACTTCGAGCTGAAGCTCAAAATCAAATGCAGCGGCGATCCAAAGACCGGCATGATCAACAGCGGTATCCAGATCCGCTCCGTGCGCGAGGGAACCGCGATGAGCGGCTATCAGGTCGATTGCGGCGCGGGATGGTTCGGCAAAATCTACGACGAGCACCGCCGCAACAAACCCATCTGGGTGCCCACGCCCGAGCAGCAGGCCGCGCTCGACAAAGCGGTCGATGTCTTCGGCTGGAACGAATACCGCATCCGCGCCGAAGGCCCGCGCATCCAGACCTGGATCAATGGCGTGCTCTGCATCGACTACACGGAGCAGGACAAAAACATCGCCCTCGACGGCCACATCGCTCCGCAGGTGCACAGCGGCGGTGTTTGCCTCGTGCAGGTCAAAGACGTCACCATCGAAGAACTGCCTGCCACGCCCGGTGCGCCGACTTGGGAGAGTGTAGAACGAGTTTTCCAACTCGTTCCCAAAAAGTCCGCGAACGCACCCCAAGCCGAACGGGTTGGAAAACCCGTTCTACAACGAGACATCAGCTACAACAACGTCCAAGGCACCGCATTGACCGCGCAGGAGCAATTGAAGAAGTTCCACCTGCCCGAAGGCTACGAAATCGAGCTCGTCGTGCAGGAGAGCGAAGGCCTCGGCAAATTCGTCAGCGTCTATTTCGACCAGCGAGGGCGAATGTGGACGCAGACCGCGCTGGAGTATCCCGTCGATGCGAATGAAAACCCCGCCGCCGCCGAGGCGGTGTATGCGGCGAAGGGCAAGGACAAGGTGCTCGTCTATCCGCGGGAGTCTTTGAATGCGAAGATTCCCGCGGGTGGACTCACCAACGCCACCGTTTTTGCCGACGGCCTCGCCATCCCGCTCGGCATCCTGCCCTGGGGCGCGGGCGATACCTGCTACGTCCAGCACGGTCACGATTTGAAGCTCTACAAAGACACGAACGGCGATGGCAAAGCGGACACCTTTGATGTCATCCTCACCGGCTTCGGCGTGCAGGACTCGCATCTGTTTCCGCATCAGTTCACACGCGCACCCGGCGGTTGGATCTGGATGGCGCAGGGCCTTTTCAACAACAGCAAAGTCCACAAGCCCGGCAGCGATGTCGTCGTCGATTACCCAAAGTGCGGCATGGCCCGCTTCCGCCCCGATGGCAGCGAGTTTGAGATGACCAGCATCGGCCCGAACAACATCTGGGGCCTCGTCATCACCGGCGAAGGCGAGACCTTCATCCAAGAAGCCAACGACTACGGCTACCCCGTCATGCCCTTCCACGAATACGCCTACTACCCCGGCGGCATGGAGGCGCTCAAAAAGAGCTACCAGCCCGATTTCCCACCCCAGACCGACTTCCGCATGGGCGGCACCGGCTTGAGCGGCCTCGCGCTGATCGAGAGTGGCCCACTTTCTCCGAAAGTGGAGCCATCAGCCGCCAGCACCCAGGCTCCACTTTTGGAAAAAGTGGGCCACACCGGAAAAGCAGGCCACGTCATGGCCGTCGCCAATCCCATCATCTCGAAGATCCAAACCATCGCCATGCATCGCGACGGCGCGTATTGGAAGCTCGTCCAGCTCCCCGACCTCATCACCTGCGGCGATCCCTTCTTCCGCCCCGTCGCCCTCACCAACGGCCCCGACGGCTGCATCTACATCGTCGATTGGTACAACAAGATCATCTCCCACAACGAGGTGCCCAGGGCGCATCCCGACCGCGACAAGACCCGCGGCCGCATCTGGCGGGTGAAGGCTAAGTCGGGTGGTGAAAGCCCGCTCACTCATCCCATCCCTGATTTCACCAAACTCGCGACTGAACAGCTTATTGAGATGCTGGGTGAAGATCCGGCAGGAAGCTCACATCTCGCATGGCAGACGCTCGCCGATGGCTATGGAAAAATCCGTGGTGCTGATGCTGCGAAGGTGATTGATGGACTTAAGAGTGTGGTGACACTCGACAAAGACGAGCCATCCAAACGGATCATGGCTCTGGCAGCGTATGAAGCATGGCTGGAAACTCGAAGCGACAACTTGAAGCCGTTGCTTGGTCACCAGTCAGCCAACATTCGCCAACAAGCCGCGCGTTCGGTGAGGAATTCATTAAGCTATGGTTTTGGGGACCGAGCTGAGGTTCTGCCAGAAGAGCTTGTTCCGCTTCTTCAACCTCTTGCTGATGATCCCTCGCCTGATGTTCGCTTCGAAGCGATCCTGGGTCTCGGGCGATTTATCCCTGCCATTGATCTGGCTTTGTCAGCCACTCACGAGGCTCTGAAGTCGGCTACGATTTCAGCCCTCCTCTCCTTCGCCAAACCCAGCCTCCCCAACGGCCCCACCATCCAATCCTCCCGCGGCCCGAAGCAAATCCCTGTGCGCGAGGCCTACGACCGCGAATTCGAGCGCTTCCTCATTCGCATGTTCCTGGAGCGTCATCCAGACATCGTCGCGAAATTCCTCGACTCCGAAGCCGCCGCGAAACTGCCCGTCGAGGCCCGCGTGCTCGCCTCGCTCGCGTTGGAACCAAAAAGCAGCGCCTCCCGCGTCGCCAAACTGCTCCCGCAGCTCGACCGCGCCCCGAATGACGAGGAACTGCTGCGTCTGGCGCAGTTTCCGGCCGAGGCGGGTGTCGGCGAGGCATTGAAAGCCCTGCTCACAAACGAAAAAAGCCGCGCCGCCGTCGCCGAGAAGCTGCTGGCGCAGCGCACGAAGCTGGATGCGAAGCAGATCGCCCCGCTGCTGGGTGAAACGGCGAAAGGCATGCTCGAAAGCGCTCCTGCGCTCGCCTTACAACTCATCAGCGGTTTCCAGCTCACGAATTTAGAAAGCGATCTCGTCGCGATTTTGGAGCGGCGACGATCCGTCGCCAATCAAGCTGCGGAAGGGCGACGACTCGTCGCCACTCCACAAATCCTCGCCACCCTCCGCGACCTCCGCAGCGCCGAGGCCGGTCTCTTCGCCAGCATCGCGCAAAACGAACCCGAGCTGCGCGATGCCGCGCTCGAAGCCCTCGCCGCCTCACGCGCACCCGATGCCGGAGCGCAACTCCTCGCGCTCTATCCCTCGCTCACACCCATGCAGCGCCGCAATTCCTTGAACGCGCTCTCCAGCAGCAAAGCGGGCGCGAAGACCATCGTCACCGCCTTGCTCGACAAGAAACTCCCGCAGGCCGATCTCGACGGTTCCACCGTCGAACGCCTCGCCACGGTGCTTGGAAACGATCCCGCGCTCGAAAAACTCCAGCAGCAGCTCGGCGGCATCTTCCGCGAGGTCTTGCTGCTCGACGGCCAGGACACCGCATGGGTCGATTCGAAGATCACGCTCGAAGGTACCTTCACCGTCGAGGCCTGGGTGCGGCTCGCGCCCGGCATCGGCAACGAGGACAGTCTGCTGGGAACCGCGAATGGCATTCAGCTCAATTTCTTCCAGTCCAAATTCCGCGTCTATGCCGGTCCCGAGCTTCGCGATGTCTGCGTGGCCGCCAAACCCATGACGCCTGATCTTTGGACCCATCTCGCCGTCACCCGCGACGACAAAGGCCACCTCCGCATCTACCAAAACGGCGAACTCGACGCCGAAGGCACCAAGCCCGCGCCCACAACCTGGAAAAACTGCCAGATCGGCTGGAGCGGCCCGAGCAAGGGCACCGAAGGAGCCATGATGGAGTTCCGCGTGTGGAAAACGACGCGCAATGCGGCGGAGATTCGCGGGGCGTTTGATCGGAACGTAGAACGAGTTTTCAACTCGTTCGGCCCGGTGATCAAAATCATGGACGAAGGCATCACGCCCAAACAAGAACGAGTTGAAAACTCGTTCTACGGTAAAGGCGCCCGAATCGCCAAAACCATCGACAGCCCGCCGCTGCTCACCGAAGAAGCCGCGAAGGCCCTCGACGCCAAATTCGCGAAATTCACCGCCTTGGCCCCGAAAGGCGACGCCGCGAACGGAAAAGCCCTCAGCGCCCTTTGCATGGCCTGCCATCAAATCGGCAATGCAGGTGGTCAGATCGGGCCGAACCTCAGCGGCGCGGGCGCGATGGGCCTGGAGGCCGTGTTGCGCAATATTTTGACGCCGAACGCCGCCATGGAGCCCGGCTACCGCATCTACCGCGTCGAAATGAAAAACGGCGACCTCATCGACGCCTTCTTCGTCAGCGAGGACAAGGACGCCACCATCATCCGCCAGCCCGGCCTGCCCGACCGCCGCCTCAACAAAGCCGACATCCGCGGCACCCAATTCATCCGCCGTTCCCTCATGCCCGAAGGTCTTCTCGACGCCTTGCCGGACCAGCAGGTGGCCGATTTGCTGGCGTATTTGATAACGCTGAAGGGTTGAGCAGCGGTGAATTGGCGATACGGAAACGACCTTCATGCCTCCTTCCCGCCTCGACTTCCAACTACAAGCCCGCGCCAGCGGCTCCAAGGCGCGTGCGGCCACGTTTCGGACGCTGCAAGGGGTGATTGAAACACCGCTGTTCATGCCGGTGGGCACGCAGGCGACGGTGAAGGCGCAGACGCCGGAGGCGCTGGCGGCTTCGGGATCGCAGATCTTGCTGGCGAACACCTACCACCTGCTGCTGCGGCCGGGGCCGGAGGTGTTTGCGAAAATGGGCGGCATCCACCGCTTCATGCAGTGGCCCGGCTCGGTGCTCACCGATTCAGGCGGCTATCAAATCTTCTCACTGCCGCATTCGCGGTCGATGACGGAGAAGGGCGCGGTGTTTCAAAGCTATGTCGATAACCGCCGCATCCTGCTGAGCCCGGAGCTGAGCATCCAGACGCAGCGCAGCATCGGCAGCGACATCATGATGGTGCTGGACCAGTGCATCCCGAGCACGGCGAATGAAAAGACCGCGCGGAAGGCCCTGCAAGTCACGCAACGCTGGGCCGCGCGCAGCCTCGCGGCGCGTGAGGATTCGCCGCAGTCGCTCTTCGCCATCGTGCAGGGCGCGTTGTATCCACATTTGCGGAAGGAAAGCGCCGCAGGGCTCGTCACGATGCCATTCGACGGCTTCGCCATCGGCGGGCTGGCCGTGGGCGAGGAAAAACACCAACGCGAGGATGTGTGCGAGCTCACCGCCGCGCTGCTGCCGGAGGATCGTCCGCGTTATCTCATGGGCGTGGGCACGCCGGTGGATCTGCTGGAGGCCGTGCATCGCGGCGTGGACATGTTCGACTGCATCATCCCCACGCAGGTGGCGAAACGCGGCACGGCCTTCACCTCGCGCGGCATCGTGGAGCTGCGGCGCAGCGTGTACAAATTCGCCGACGTGCCGCTCGATCCCGCCTGCGCCTGCCCCGTGTGCGCCACGCACTCGCGCGCCTACCTTCACCACCTCACGAAGACGCAGGAGACGCTCGGCTGGACGCTCATCGGCCAGCACAACATCCATTTCTACCACCAGCTCATGCGCGAGGTGCGGCAGAGCATTTTGGAGGACCGCTTCCTGGCGCTCTACCACGAAAAGCGGGCCGTTCTGGCGGAGGAAGACGTCGATCATCCCGTGAAGCCGCCGAAACGTGGCACGAGCGCGAACATTCTCGAAATCGGCCGTTACGAGCTGCACGGCTCCTCCATCCGCCATCTCGAGACCGGTGCCGTGGTGCCGACCCTGCCGCGCGAAGAACTGCCGGAGCTGGCACGATTATTGGAAGCCGGAGGTGACACGGCGGTCACGGTGCTGGATGAGCACCTTGGCGCTGGTGCGGCCGCCTTGTCAGCCATCCTCGTCTATGAGGCCATCGCGCAAAAGCAGGCGCTGCGGCCCATGCACATCGTGAGCGTGGCGGATGATCTCGACGCCTTGCGGCTGGCCCTGAATCACAAAAAAATCTTTCCCTGGCTCCGTCACGGCGCGGCAGACGCGATCCTGCACCGTGGAGTGTGGAAATCACGTTTTTGCCCCGGTTTGAGCTGGTCGCTTGCGAAGAAGGAGGAGGAGATTCCGAAGGCGGATTGGGTGCTGTTAAATCCAGCAGCATGCGTGGAGAGCCGCCTCCCCACGCATGAAAGCCCGCAGATCAAATGCCTGCCGTGAGCAAACCCGGCTCAACCAAGTTCGGCAATGGTCACCGGCTTGCCACCGAGTTCGGCGCTTTTGTCGGCGGCGAAAATGACCTCGAAGCTTTTCAGTGATTCCGTGAAGCTGGTCAGCGGCATGTCCTTGCCCTGGTCGAGGGCGTCAAAGAATGCCTGAAACTGGCTCTGGTAGGGATGGTCGCTGACGTCGCCGGAGTCGAGCATCTTCATGGAGAGCTTGCTCCAGGAATGCTTGTCGGTGTGCAGCTTCATGGAGTGGAATTTGTCGTCGAGCAGGCTGCCCTGGCTGCCGCAGAGATGGGTGTGGAAGTAATAGGGCTGGAGGCAGTCCACGATGGCGGCAGCTTTGCCGACCGCGCCGTTTTTGAAGCGGATGATGGTGGTGCTGCAAGTGTCGTATTCGTAGGGTTTGAAGATGTCGCTGCGGCTCTTCGTGGAGAAGGAGCAGACGCTTTCCACCTCGCTGCCCATGACCATGAGGAGCGCGTCGAGCGCATGGCAGCCTGCGGTGAGGAGGGCGCTGCCGCCGTCTTTTTTGCCGGTGTTCCAGCGGAACTGGCCGTACCACGGGCCGATGCCGTGGTAATAATCGACCTCACCATAATGCAGACTGCCGAGCAGGCCCTCGTCGATCATGGCCTTGGTGACCTGGAACTGGTTCGACCAGCGGCACTCGAAGCAGACGCAGCCTTTGACGTCGTTGGACTTGGCGGCGGCGGCGATTTCCCGCACTTCCTGGAGAGAGTTCGCCATCGGTTTTTCGAGGATGATGTGCTTCTTCGCGTTCGCGGCGGCCACGGCCTGATCGCGGTGCTGGGAGGGATAGCTGGTGATGTCCACGACGTGGATGTCCGGGTTCGCCAGCATCTCATCAATATTCTGATAGCTCTTGATCGTCCCGCCATGCTTCGCGCTGATCTCCGCGTCATTGAGCTTGCGGGAGGAATAGACTGCGGTGACCTGGCCCTGGGTGGTCTTGTTGATGGCTTCGATGTGAGCGGCTGCGGCCCAGCCGTATCCGATGATTCCAACGTTGTACTTCTTCATGATGTGAGGGTATGAATGCTCTGAATTGAGGCGGAGATGCAATACTGCATTGAAGCTGGATTTTCCGTTTTTTTTTACCCTGCCGCCGTTTTTTTCGCCCCGGCGGCCGCTCAGCGCAAAAAAAACGGGATGACCTTCCGGTCATCCCGCAATGCGTGTTTTGCTCCTGACCTTCAAGTGCCGCGATCAAGCGCCTTCCTTGGGCCTGTCTCCTTCGGGAGCCTTCGGAGCGTCTCGTTCGGCAGGAGGACGCCGGAATCCGCCCTCGCCACCTTCACCTTCAGGACGGCGGGAACCCGGCTGGCCGCCCCGGTTACGGAACATCTCGCGCATGCGTTCGGTGGCCTTGATGTACTCGTCTTCGGAGATGCTGCCATTGCCGTCGGCGTCCATGCGCTTGAATGTCTCCTTGGGATCACCAAACATGCCCCCGCCGCGCGGACCACCTTCACCACCGGGACGAAAACCACCTTCCTGGCGAGGTCCGCCCTCCCCGCCAGGGGGACGAGCGCCTTCTGGACGCGCCCCGTCGGGGCGTCCTCCATCTCCTCCTGGAGGGCGACGGAAGCCGCCTTCACCGCCAGGAGGTCCGCCTTCGGGACGACGCGCGCCCTGTCCCGGACTGCCTGCGCCACCGCGCATCATCTGCGCGATCTTGCCGACTTCCTCCTTGTCAACAAAGCCATCCTTGTTGGCGTCCATGCGGGCAAAGCGCTCATCACTCTCCTTCCTGCCCATGTTGACGAATTCCTCCTTGCTGATCTTGCCGTCGCCGTCGCTGTCGGCGCGCTTGATGAATTCCGCGAGCCGCCCGGCTGCGTCGCCGTGTGGTCTGCCGCCTGGAGGCGGTGCGCCTTCCGGCGGACCTTTGGGTGGTTCCTGGGCACTGGCGAGGCAGGTCAGACCCAGGATGCTGAAGCCGTGAATGAATGCTTTGGTGAGTTTCATAGGGTATGTGGCTGGTTGTTGGAAGCACTGCCCCAAAACCTCCCCCGCCTGCTTTGGTTGCGAAATTTGTGAAAAAATCACGCCAGTTCCGCCAGCAGGGCCTGGTTCAGGCGCACGCCAGCGGCGAAATTCTCAACAGGGAAATTCTCATTCGGCGCATGTGCCTGGCAGTCCGGCAGGGCCAGGCCGAGCAGCAGCGTGTCCACACCGAGCACATCCTTGAACGCCTGCACAATCGGAATGCTGCCACCTTCACGAATGAGGGCGATCTTGCCGCCAAACACCTTTTTCAGCGCACGTTGCGCGGCCGTGCCGAGCGCGGAGTGAGGATCCATCAGATACGGCATGCCAGTGTGGCCGGGCTTGACCTCAAGACGCACGCCTTGCGGCAGGTTCTCGCGCAAATGAGCTTCCGCCAGCTTCAGAACGCGCACGGGGTCCTGATCTGGAACGAGGCGGAAGGACAGCTTCACGAACGCCTCGCGCCCGATCACCGTCTTCGATCCCTCTCCCTGATAGCCGCCGCCGATGCCGTTCACCTCCGCCGTCGGGCGCGCCCAGCGGCGTTCGCGTTCAGTGTAGCCAGGCTCACCGAACAAAGCGGGCGATCCTGTGAGGTCGAGCATTTCGGCGTCGCCATCACCGAGTCCGGCCCAGGCTTCGCGCTCCCAGCCAGCGACAGGGCGCACGCCATCGTAAAAGCCCGCGATGGCAACGCGGCCCCCGGCATCATGCAGCGTTGCCGTGAGGCGGGCGATTGAGGTGACGGGATTCGCCACCGCGCCGCCGAAGATGCCGCTGTGCAGGTCGATCGCCGGTCCATGCACCCGTGCCTCCAGGCACGCGATGCCACGCAGGCCGTAGGTGAAGGTGCCGACGCCAGGAGCAACCATGCCAGTGTCCGAAATCGCCACGACGTCGCACTTCAGCTCTTCGCGATGCTTTTCGAGGAACGGCTTCAAATTCGGGCTGCCGATCTCCTCCTCGCCCTCGAACAACAGGATCAAATTCACCGGCACATCGGCGTGTTTGGCCAGTGTTTCAGCCAGCCCCTGCACATGCGCCATGAGCTGGCCTTTGTTGTCCGTCGCGCCGCGGCAGAAGATGCGGCCATCACGGATCACCGGCTCGAACGCGGGTGATTTCCACTCGTTCAGCGGTTCCGCAGGCTGCACGTCATAATGCGCATACAGCAGCACCGTGCGACGGCCGGCGATGTGCTTGTTCTTCGCCAGCAGCACCGGATGCCCGGGCGTTTCATGCAGTTCACCAGTCAAACCCATGCCGCGCACCCTGCCCAGCAGCCATTCGGCGCAGGCGCGCACATCAGAACGATGCGCCGGATCGGTGGAGACGGACGGAAAACGCAGACAAGTGAGCAGATCGTCGAGGCCGGGAGGGTTCATGGGAGTCGGAGGACGGAATGCAGGCGGACGGATGACGTTGCACCGCTTGAGAAGCCATCAGTGTTTCACCTCGCCTTCCGGCCCGTGAGTCGGCGGTCGGAAGAACAGCGCCAGCAGCAGGATGCCCGCCAGCGCCATGCCCGTTGGCACCAGGAAGAGCTGCTTGTAGTCCACCACGCCGTCCTTGGTGTATTCGGCCAGCAGTTGCGGGAAGATCTTGCTCGCCACGACCATGCCGACGCCAAGGATGAGCAGATTGAACAGGCCCTGGGCGCTGGCGCGGATGTCCTTCGGAAACACCGCGTCCACGAAGATGTAAACCGTCACAAAAAAGAACGCATAGCAGATGCCGTGCAGCACCTGCACGGCGATGATGAGCCATTGGTTCTCCGGCGTGCCGAAGAAGGCGAAGATGCCGAACCTGGCCGCATGGCCGAAGATGCCGAGGATGAGCGTCGTCTTCCAGCCGAGCCTCTTCAACACGGTGCCGAGGATGAGCATCGTCACGATCTCCGCCACCTGGCCGATGCTGCTGACCACCATGCTCATGTTCGCCGAGATGCCCACCTTTTGCAGGAAGCCGTCGATCACCACGAAGTAGCCGTTGTGGATCGTCGAGTCGATGAAGGTCACAATGAAGAGGATCAACACGAAAGGATTGCCGAGAAGTTTCAGCGCCTTGATCCATGCCACCTTGTCGGCATCCGCCACGTCCTTGCGCGGCGGCGTGTGCGGCAGCGTCAGGCTGAACACCGCCAGAACGAAGGAAATGATTCCCGCCACGATGAACACCCACCGTGTCTCAGCCGCGCCGGCTTTTTCACTGAGCAGGAAGATGAACGGCCAGCTCACGATGATCCAGCCGATGGTGCCGCCCATGCGCACGAAACCGAAATCCTTCGCAGGATCCTTGAGGTTTGCGAAGGCCAGCGAGTTCGTCACCGAGATCGTCGGCACATAAAGAAGGCAGTACACCAGGAAACAGGAGAAAAACGGCCAGAACGAAGTTTGAAACGCCGTCGCCACCAGCGCGACACCGCCCACCACATGACTGAAGGCCAGGAAGCGTTCGGCGGAGAAATTACGGTCCGCGAACTGGTTGCTGAAGAAAATGCCGACGAGCGACGCGATGCCGAACGAGCTGCCCACCAGCCACTGCTGACCTGGATTGAACCCCAACATGCCCATGTAGGAGAAGATTTTGATCTGCCACGCCCCCCAGATGGCGATCTCCAGGATCATCATGAGGAAAAGTTTGTTTTTGATGGTTGATTGAGGGACGTCGGTCATAAGAGGCCGCGAGGCTAGGGAACCGCCCTCAGGTTGGCAAGGACAAAACCAGTCCTTGAAGATGATGCATGTCACGCACATCACCTTCCTCGGGCACCGCAGGTTCAAGAGCGCCAGCTTTGCCGGGCGCGCACAATCCAGCACAAAAAAATGCAATCTCACATGGCTGCAAAAACAGGGGATGCTTCCAAGCCCCACCTTTGGCAGTTTGCGTTTTCTTTCCGCCGTCTCCCATGCGCCACAAGGTGGCCGTTGCGTTGCCGGCGGAGATGCCGTTGCGCAGAGTCCAGGGCAGTCGGAACCTGCAATTCAATCTCCCGAGCGCCGATGTTCACCAACACGATCCCAGCCGGACCGGCGGCATAAGAGCGTGTCATGCTGTGCAACACAACAGGCAGAGCGACCCTGGCGTTTTCGCAGGATTCCTGGATGTCGATCTGCGGCAGCGAATCCACCCCCAGGGCTGTCACCTTGATGAGGACACAAAAAATCATCACCGCCGCAATGAACACGGCCGGGGCTGACTCCGCTTGAGGCATGAGGATGGGGTCATGGGAGGCATCTGAAGGAGAAAGCCGCGTTCATCTTCATCGCGTCACGGAAGCCCCCAGGCGGCGCGCAGCGCACCATAATCAGCGCTCGGCAGCAAGACGTAGTGAGGTGAGGCGGCGGGGTCGAGCCAGCGCAACAGACGCACCAGATCCCCCTCCGCCATGGTGGTGCAGCCGGCGCTGGGTTTGTCCGGCCCGCGGCGGACATGGAAAAAGATGGCGCTGCCATAACCCGGCGCGGCGGGGCGCTGGTTATGGCGGATTTCGAGCATCCACTTGTAAGCCGCGTCGCCGAGACGCATTTTTTGTTTCTCGAACCACGGCGGCACGCCCTGACGTGGGTCGATGCGCACATGCTGGTTGTAATACCTGCTGGTCGAATCATCGACATAGGCATCCCATGGCCCCACCTGGATGTAAGGCCAGCGACTGCCCGTCGGGGAGACAGGGGCATAACCAAAGAGACTGCCGAGCTGGAACACCCCGGCCGGAGCCTTCCAGTCTTTTTCTACTTTCATGGGAACACCGTTGCGTGGCGGATTGAAGACCCCGCGCCCCCAGGCGAGCCCCTTCCTGCCCAGCAAGACCGCCACAGGCTTGGCAAAAACCGGCTGCCACGGGATTCCCGCCGAAGGACGCTGCCAGCACTGCATCACGGCGGTGCTGGCGTTCCAGGAGGCGGTCTGGGCGACAATGACTTGACGCACGGCACGTCCGATCTGGGCATGCCCCGGGGCCGCCGCAACCCCGCAAAGCAAGGCAGTCAAAATCAGCATGCGGCGTGATTTTCTTTGATGGTAAATTTTTTGGTATTGCATGGCCCCCCACTTTCCGAATATAAAATCAATTAATCAACCCTGCCGGGTTAATTGGATTCAGGTTTTGGGGGTTTTTTTCCTGAGTTCCGAGTGCCGGCAGGGTTGTTTTTTATCTGCAGGCCGCTCTCCCGCATCTGGCGGATTGATTCGCCGCCAACGTGTTCTAAGTGTGGGCCATGAAATGCCGCTGCCTGCCAGCCCTTCTCGGAGCCATCGCCCTTCTGGGCCTTTCCGCCTGCTCCAACTCCTCCGTCGTCAGTCTGGATTACGTCCCGAATCCCGGCCAGGTGGTACGCGGCACCCCGGATTTCAACGTCGGCCATTTCAAGGACAAGCGCGGCATGCACCCTCAGACCCTGGGTCATGTGCGACTGCCCATCGGTCCGAAAGTGGACACTCTGCAAACGAGGCTGCCGGTGAGGAACGTCGTGGCCAACGCCTTCGGCTACGGCCTTGAGGCTCGCGGCATGCTCGCCGCCCCAGGCAAGGGACGTTTCATCCTTCAGGGGGACATTCAAGATCTGCGTTCCCAACTGCTCGTACACCCCTACGGCTACGCGCGCATTCGCGTGAACGTGCTGGAAGCCGCCACGCGCCGCGTGCTTTTCACCAAAATTTATGAAGGAGAGAGGCAGAGCAACGCCTACCGCCCCGGCAGCGGATCACCTGTGCCGATGCTGCGTGAGCTGACCTCCCGGGCCTTGCAGGACGCCGTTGACCGAGCACTGGACGACACCATCATGCGACAGAACATCAACACCGGCTCCGACGCCCGTCCGCGCTACACGCCTGGAATGTTGTGAGCATCTGGGGTCCTCTACTTCAGCGCCTCGCCCAGCACCCGCCCGTCCGCTCCAGGAAAAGGAATACCAAGGAGCTTTGCCATCGTCGGCGTGACATCGATGTTCTTCACCTCATCGAGTTCCACGCCACTTTTCACCCCCGCGCCGCTAATGACGAAGCAGCCGTGGAGATTGGCATCGAGTTGAAAATGGCCGTGTGAACCCTTCGGTGAGGCGCTCGGAATGATCACCTCATTGTCCGCCAGCGAATCGGTGAAGGTGTAGCCATCCCCGGCGAGCAGCACGAGATCAGGCTCTCGCGGATCCTTGTCTGCGGTGAGATGCTGGATCCTGCCGCCGAAATCCTTCGCCTCGACCACGCCGGCCACCCCTTCCAGCTTCGCGAGCACCGGCGTGATCTGCTTCAGAATGCTGCCGCGGTTCGGCTCGTCGAGCACATAGACGAAGCACGCGCCGCCCTCGGCCATCGCAAAAACCCGTGAATCGGGTGCCAGGCTCCTGCCCAGCACCACCTTGACGAATCCGTCCTTCCGCAGCGCCACGTTCGCGTTGATGGACTTGGCGTAGGTGACAAAACCGTGGTCCGTGGTGATGACAAAGGCCGTCTTGTCCCGGATGCCCGCCTCCTCGGTCGCGCGCACGAGGTCGGCCACGCGATTGTCAGAATCATTCGCCGCCCAATATGCCTCCGGCACCTGGCGGCCGTGCGCATGCTCGAAGGAATCGAGGCTGACGAGATGCAGCGCGAGGAAGTTGGGCTTGTGCTTCTTGATGATATGCGTGGCGAGCAGCGTGTACATGTAATCCCGCTGCGCCTTGCCCGCGTTCCCCGCCTTGCACCACTCCATCTGTTTTTCGACCGGGATGCCCGCAGCGCGCGCCTCCTCCAGCAGTTCAGGCGTGCCGTATTTCTCGAAAAGTTCCTGCTCAAACACATCCGGCACCGTCCAGTCGAGCGTCTTGGCCCCGCGGGACGCCGGCCAGATCACGGCGGCAGTTTTCATGCCCGCAGCCTTCGCCGCGTCGTAAATCGTCGGTGATTTGACGATCTCCTCCTTGTCGAAGATCGGATCGGGAATGAGCGGGATTTTCTTCCGCTGCGTGCGGTCAAAGTACTCATTCGCCAGCACCCCATGCTTCGCGGGATGCACACCGGTGACCAGCGTGGTGTGGTTCGTCCATGTCACCGTGGGAAAAGAACACTCCATGCGCTTTGCCCGCACACCGCCCGCTGCGAGCGCCTTCACCGCAGGCATGTGGCACTTCGGATCATCAAAATAATGATGCGCCCAGCCGTCGATGCTGACGAGGATGACATGCTCGGCAGGGGCGGCATGGGCGATGGTGTTGGCGGTGAGGATGAGTGTGATGAGCCGGGTGATCATAAAAACAAAGGGCACCCGACCACCACGCGCCATCACCGCCTCATCTATCGGGCAAGCAGCCAGCTTGTGCATGCCTGCCTTCATTCCGTCACGCGCATGGCTGTGCGGGGGAACGGGGTCAGGCGGCTGGAACTACGTTTATGATCCGTCCCACTCCAGGGGGCGGCCAATTTTCGTGGAATTCGTCTGCAATGGAAAAATCCCCGGCACCGAGACCGAGGTGAGCGACAAGCCCGTGCTGAAATTCAGCGCGGACGGCACCGCGCCCATCAAGCGCGTGACTTTGGTCCGCAACGAGAAGAACCACCAGCAGTGGGAACCTGGCGCGAAGACCTTTGCACAGAGCTATGCGGACGAATCGCCCCTCGAAGGCGAAAACCGCTGCTACCTCCGCATTGAGCAGAGCGATGGCAACATGGCGTGATCCTCACCCGTGTGGGTGCAGGTGAGAAAGTTACGAGTTGAGGCTGATGTGTCAGGCGTGTTTGAAAATCCCGAAGGCTCATCATGTGGAAGAGGTGGGGGGAGCACGTTGTTCACGCTTCAGCGTGGGAATGCGTCATTGTCACGCTGAAGCGTGAACAACATGCCGGCAGGTTTTCAAACACGGCCTTGGTGAACTGAAGCCTGACTCGTCACCCATGACTTCCGGCTGTTTTTTTACTTCCACCCGCCGCCGAGCGCCTTCAGCATCGCCACGGTCGCGATCAGCCGCTGTCCTTCGACCTGCGCGGTGAGCAGCTTGGCATTGAGCACGGTACGATTGGCATCCACGACCTCGAAGTAGCTGGCGAGTCCTTTTTCATACCGCAACTGCGCCAGCCGCGCGGTTTCCTGCGCGGCGGCGATGGCGTCCTTTAGCGCGGCAGACTGGCGTGAATAGCCACGCGTATCGAGCATGCTGTCCTCCACTTCCTTGAGCGCGGTGAGGATGCTCTGGCGGTAGGCGGCCAGGGTTTCCTCGTAGCGTGCTTTGCTCGCTTTCAGGTTCGCCCGCAGTTTTCCGCCTTGGAAAATGGGCAGGGTCATGCTGGGCCCGATGGTGAGCGTCTTGCTGCGCGCGTCATAGAAATTCGCCGCCCCGATGCTTTCGAGGCCGCCGGTGCCGCCGATTTTGAATGCCGGGAAGAAAGACGCTTTTGAAACACCGATCTGCGCGTTCGCCTCCCGCATCTTCTGCTCGGCGGCGCGGATGTCAGGACGTCGTTGCAGCAGCGTGGAGGGCATGCCTCCCGGCACTCGCGGCGGCGCTGGCAGTGCCGCGTTGCGTGCGAGGTGGAACGTGCTCGGAAGCTGGCCGCAGATGACCGCGAGCGCGTTTTCCGCGTTGCCACGCTGACGATCGAGCGCGGCCAGGTCGTTGCGTGCGAGTTCCAGCTCGGTCTTCGCGCGAGACACATCCATTTCATTCGCCAACCCGCCTTTGAAACGCGACTCCTGCAATTTCAGCGCCTCCTGCCGCCAGCCGATGGTCTCATTTACCACGGCGGCCTGTTTTTCGATCGAATGCGCCAGGAAATACAGCCGCGCCACCTCCGCCGCGAGGCTCAGACGCTGCGCGGCCAGCGTTTCCGCCGCCGCCACCTGGCTGGCTTTCGCGCCTTCGACGCCACGGCGCACACGGCCCCAGAAATCCAGCTCCCAGCCGAACTCGAAGAGATTCTGAAAACGGCGACGCTCCAGATTTGGCAGTGGCACGCCAGCCGGCAAATTCGCCCCGAACGAGGTGAGCGAGAGGTGCTCGTAATTCAGCGCATTTTTCATGGCAAGCTGCGGAAACCATTCCGCCTGCTGAACGCCGACAAGCGCGCGAGCCGTCTCCACGCGTGCCAGGGCGCCACGCAGCTCCTGGTTTTCCGCCAGAGCCTGATCCACCAGCCGGTTCAACTCTGCCGAGCTGAACAAACGCCACCACTCGCCAGGTACGGGCAGGTCGCTCACATTCGCGGCCCCGCCGTTTTTCCACCGCGATGGCATGAGCACGTCCGGCAGCTTGAAATCCGGCCCGACGGAACAGGCGGCCAGCATCAGGAGAGCGCAGGTGCAAAATATCACGCGGTGATTCATCAGGCGCATTGATGCGGTGGAAGGGAGATGTTGCAACCCCTCCCAGCTCGGAATCACTGTTGATTTTGGCGAAGGTTGAACGGCGAGAGCGACGTTGAAAGGCTCCATGCGAATCCTGTCCTGCCTTTTTGTCCTCGCCGTTCCTGTCATCGCGGCGGAGAAACCATTGAACATCCTTTTCTGCTTCGCGGACGACTGGGGACGCTATGCCAGCATCTACGCGGAACATGAAAAGTCCCCTTCCCTGAACCAGGTGGTCAAGACGCCGAACATCGACCGCATCGCCCGCGAGGGAGCACTTTTCAAACGCGCCTACGTGAACGCGCCGTCCTGCACGCCATGCCGCAGCGCGCTGAACTCCGGCCGCTACTTCTTCAACTGCGGTCGCGCGGCCATTTTGAACGGCGCGGTGTGGGATCCGGCGATTCCGAGCTTCGCGCTCACATTGAAGGATCAGGGCTATCACATCGGCAAGGCCTTCAAGGTCTGGAGTCCCGGCGATCCGGCGGACGCGCCCTTCGGCGGTCAGGCACACGCGTATCAGAAGGCGGGCGGACGCTTCAACAACTTCTCCGAGGAGGTGACGAAAATGGTCGCGGCGGGCAAAGCGGTCGAGGAGGCGAAAAACGAGCTGTATGCCGAGGTGCGCGGGAATTTTGACGCATTTCTCAAAGCGCGGCCGAAAGGCGCGCCGTTCCTGTTCTGGCACGGGCCGACGAACGTGCATCGCAAATGGATCAAAGGCAGCGGACAGGCGCTGTGGGGCGTCAATCCCGACGATTTGAAGGGCAAGCTGCCGAAACACCTGCCGGACGTGCCCGAATTCCGCGAGGACTTCGGCAGCTACCTCGGCGAAATCCAGGCGTTCGACGCCCAGGTGGGCGTGTTGATCAAGCAGCTCGAAGCTGCGGGCGAGTACGACAACACGATCATCGTCATCAGCGGCGATCACGGCGCGCCCGGCTTCCCGGGCGGCAAATGCAACCTCTATGACTTCGGTGTGAACGTCACGCTGGCGATCCGCTGGCCCGGACAGCCCGGCGGCCGTTTCATCGAAGACTTCGTGAACCTCATGGACCTGGCGCCGACCTTCATGGAAATCGGCGGCGCGGCCATTCCGCCCGGCGTGAACGGCAAAAGCATCGTTTCGCTCATGAAGTCCGGCAAAAGTGGTCGGATCGAGGAAGGACGTGATTACGTCATCACCGGCCGCGAGCGGCATGTGAGCATCGCCCGCGAAGGCAACCTGCCCTATCCTCAGCGTGCGTTGCGCAAAGATGGCTGGCTCTACATCCACAACTTCAAACCCGACCGCATGCCGATGGGCGACTCGAAGACGCTCACCGACACCTTCACGCCGTCGATGGATGACATGGAAAACGAGACCTATGTCGCCTTCCCGGACATGGACGCCTCTCCGGCGAAGGCCTGGCTCATCGCGCATCGCAACGACTCTCAGTACAAGTGGTTTTTCGACTATGCCTTCGCCAGACGCCCTCAGGAGGAGCTGTACGACCTCGCCAAAGATCCCGATGCCACGATCAACCTCGCCGCAGAGCCCGCGCATGCCGCGATGAAGAGCCAGATGGCCGCCGAGCTGATGGAAAAGCTCAAAGCCGTGGGCGATCCACGCGTGACGCAGAATCCCGTGCCGTTTGAAAACCCGCCCTTCACTCTCGATACGAAAACCGGCCAGCAAAAAGGCAGGAAGAGCAAAGGCAAGGTGAAGACAAGATGATGGGTTGTGGCACGTTGTTCACGCCGTCACCCGTTCCGAAGTTCATCAAGCGGCGGGAAGGGCGCGCGCCCCCCAACCGCCGCCAGTTGTGAACAACTTCGCTGCGGCGAAAGCCACAGAGTGTGCGTACCGTCGCCTCTGGCCCGTGTCTGGATATTCCCCGCGCACGCTGGTTTTTTCAACCCGTGGGAGCTGCCCCCGTCCACGTTTCACGGCCATCTGCCGAGATTGATCTTGTCGGAAGCCATCGCAAAAGTGTAATCTGCAAAGAATTTCACCTGCTAATCGTCATGGACCCGACGCAACCGCCCCCCCCTGGAAGCACCCAACCCCTGCCCCCTGGCTACGCACCGCCGCCGGGTTATCCGCCGCAGATGCCGGGCTATCCGCAAGGCTACATGCCGCCGCCAGGCTACCCGCCGCAGATGCCGGGGTATCCGCAGGGCTACCCGATGCCGCAGGGCTACCCGCCGCA
>JAEUHJ010000196.1 GCA_016795375.1 Verrucomicrobiaceae bacterium | reverse complement strand
TGGACGAAGGGGCCTTTTTTGAGGGAACGAGGCATGGGAAAGCGTGAGTGAGGAGTGGATTACTTCTTCGCGTGGCGGGTTTGCACGATGAGCTTGTTCGTCGCCTTCTTCTTGTCGCGTGTCTTCTCACCCTTCGCGTGACCCCAGGGGCTGAGAAGGTGCTGACGACCACCGCCGGACTTGGAACGGCCTTCACCACCACCGTTCGGGTGGTCGATGGGGTTCATGCACATGCCGCGGACAGTCGGGCGCGTGCCCTTCCAGCGGGTGCGGCCCGCCTTGGCGCTGACGACGTTCATGTGCTCCACGTTGCCGACCTGGCCGATCGTGGCGTAGCAGTCGGCGAGGATTTTGCGGATTTCGCCGGAGGGCATGCGCACGAGGGCGAAGTCACCTTCACGGTTGGAGAGAACAGCGGCCTGACCGGCGGCACGGGCGACAACACCACCGCGACCAGGGGTCAGTTCGATGTTATGAATGAAGGTGCCGAGCGGGATTTTGCGCAGCGGGAGGGCGTTGCCGACTTCCGGCGCGGCTTTCTCACCGGCCATGACGGAGGAGCCGACCACGAGCTGGTTCGGGGCGAGGATGTAGGCGCGCTGGCCGTCCTTGTATTCCACGAGGGCGATGCGGGCGGAGCGATTCGGATCGTATTCGATGCCGACGACCTTCGCCGCCTCGTCACGACGCACGCGCTTGAAGTCGATCAAGCGATAGCGCTGGACGTGGCCACCGCCGATGTGACGGGTGGTGATGCGGCCAGTGTTGTTGCGGCCACCCGATTTGCGGAGAGCCACAGTGAGGCTCTTCTCCGGCGAGTGCCTGGTGATCTCATCGAATGAGTTCCACTCTTTGTAGCGGTTGGTGGGCGTGGTGGGCTTGAATGTTTTCAGCGCCATGACGGTGAGGTGAGTTAAAGATTGCTGCCTGCGGGCGGTGGGCCCTGGTTATGCGAGATCGAGCTTTTCGCCCTGCTTGAGGCGGACGATGGCCTTCTTCCAGTGATTGGTGCGGCCGTAGTCGGCGCGGCGCTCGCGACGGGCCTTGCCGTCGTAGTTCGCGGTGCGCACTGCGGTGACTTTCTTGCCGAGGAGCTTCTCGACGGCCTGTTTGATGTCGATCTTGGTCGCCTCGACATCGACGGAGAAGACATACTCGTTGTTCTTCTCGCCGAGCAGCGTGGCTTTTTCGCTCAGGCGGATGGTTTTGATGACTTTGTGAAGGTCTTTCATGATCAGGCGGTCCTCTTGGCAAGGGTTTCAAGGGCGTCGCCGGTGACGACCACGCTGCGGTAGCGCAGGAGTTGCTCGGCGTTCACTTCGTCAGCGGAGATGAGCTGGACGTTCTGGACATTGCGGGCGGCGCGGAAGGTGAGCTCGTCGAACTTGGAGCCGATGAGCAGCACGTTCTTGGCGGTGGTGAGCCCGTTGACGGCGGCGATGAAGCTCTTGGTCTTGCCGTCGGCGATGGCGAAGCTCTTCGTGGTGAGCACCTCGCCGTCGAGGATACGGGCGGTCAATGCGGCGCGCAGAGCGAGCCTCCTGGTGCCTTTGGTGAGAGTCTTCTTATAGTTGCGCGTGTTGCGCGGACCAAAGACGACACCGCCACCACTCCAGATCGGGGAGCGCTTGGAGCCCATGCGGGCGTTGCCGGTGCCTTTCTGGTTCCAGAGCTTCTTGCCGGAGCCGGAGACTTCGGAGCGGTTCTTGGAATGGGCGTTGCCCTGGCGGCGGTTGGAGCGGTAGGCCACAACGGCGTCGCTCAACGCCTGGGAGCCTTTGTAGCCCTCAGTGAGTTGAATGTTCGCCTGCTTGGCGGCTTCAGCGGAAAGAATGGTCGCGGACATGGTTCAAATCCTCCTGGTTATTTCTTGGCCACGGCCTTTTTGCCGGGGCGCACGACGACGATGCTGCCGGTGTTGCCGGGGATCGCGCCTTTGATGAGCAACACGCCTTCCTCGGGGCGGCTCTGGACAATGACGAGGTTCTGCGTGGTACGGCGGGAGACGCCGTCATGACCGGGCATCTTCTGGTTCTTCCACACGAGACCGGGGGTGAGACGGCAGCCGATGGAGCCGGAACGGCGGTGCATCATGTGACCATGGGTGGCGGGCTGGCCGGAAAAGTTGTGACGCTTGACGACGCCCTGGAAGCCCTTGCCCTTCGTGGTGCCGATGACATCAACGATCTGACCGACGCTGAAAATACCGGCGTCGAGCTTGAAATCCGCGGCGGGGAGCTGGTCGTCGCTGGCGAAGCGGAACTCTTTCACGATGCGCTTCGGCTTCTCGCAGCCGTGCTTCTTGAAGTGGCCGAGCAGCGGCTTGGTGACGCGCTCCGGCTTGTTCTGCTCGCCATAGCCGACCTGAACGGCACTGTATTTGTCCTTGCCGTCGCCGCGCTTCACCTGGATGAGGGTGTTGCCGCTGACGTCCACGACGGTCACGGCGACAGCGTCGCCCTTGTCCGTATAGACTTTCGTCATGCCGAGTTTTTTTCCGATCAATCCGAGACTCATGGGTGTGTCCTCCTGTGAAAAATATGTGTGGCCGTGTTAGATCTTGATCGTGATGTCCACGCCGGAGGGGAGGTTGAGCTTCTTGAGCTCGTCCACGGTGCGGGAGGTTGGATCGACGATGTCCAGCAGACGCTTGTGCGTGCGGATTTCGAACTGGTCCATGGACTTCTTGTCCACATGCGGGGAACGGTTCACCGTGTACTTCTCGATGCGCGTGGGCAGCGGGATGGGGCCTGCGACGCGGGCGCCGGTGCGCTTCGCGGTTTCGACGATGTCCGCAGTGCTCTTGTCGAGCACGCGATAGTCATACGCGCGGAGGCGGATGCGGATGCGTTGATTAGTCATGACTGGGGTCCGTGGGTGAGTGGTTCTTTGCGCGTGCGTTATGCCTTGGAGCCGCCGCGTTGCTCGACGATCTGGTCAACGATCTGCTGCGGCACCTGCTCGAAGTGCGAGGGCTGCATGGAGTAGCTGGCGCGGCCGGAGGAAAGAGTGCGGATGGCGGTGGAGTAGCCGAACATTTCGGCCAAGGGTACCTCGGCCTTCAACACGGCGGTGGCACCGCGGCTGTCCATGCCCTGAATCTTGCCACGGCGGCGGTTGAGGTCACCCATGATGTCGCCCTGGTAGTCTTCCGGCGTGGTGCATTCCACAGCCATGATCGGCTCCAGGAGAATGCACTTGGCCTTCTTCAGCGCGTCTTTGACAGCGAAGATGCCGGCCATTTTGAAGGCGTTTTCATTGGAGTCCACCTCATGGCTGGAACCATCAACGAGGTCGATGTGGAGGTCGATCACCGGATAACCGGCGATGACGCCGTTGAGCGCGGCCTCGATGCAGCCCGCCTTGGCCGGGTTGATGAATTCCTTCGGAATGGTGCCGCCGACGACCTTGTTTTCAACGACGACGCCGGAGCCTTTCTCACCAGGGCGCACCTTGATGACGACGTGGCCATATTGACCGCGTCCACCTGACTGCTTGACGAGCTTGCCTTCGCCATCGGCTTCCTTCGTGAGGGTTTCGCGGTAGGCGATCTGCGGCTTGCCGGTGTTGGTCTCGACCTTGTGCTCGCGCTTGAGGCGGTCGCAGAGAATTTCGAGGTGAAGCTCGCCCATGCCGGCGATGATGACCTGGCCGGTCTCCTCGTCAGTCTTGACGAAGAAGGTGGGATCTTCTTCCGAGAGGCGCTGGAGGGCGTTGCCCATCTTTTCCTGGTCGCCCTTGGTCTTCGGCTCGACAGCCATCGAGATGACCGGCTCCGGGAAGGTCGGCGGCTCGAGCTGCACTTCGAGGCTTTCGTCGCAGAAGGTGTCACCCGTGCGGACATCCTTCACACCGACGAGGGCGGCGATGTCGCCGGAGTAGCAGGTGTCGATGTCCTTGTGAACGGCGGCCTGGATCTGGATCAGACGTCCCACGCGCTCGGACTTGCGGGTGCGGGGGTTGTAGATGGTGTCGCCTTTGGAAACCTTGCCGGAATACACGCGGAAGAACACGAGGCGGCCGAACTTGTCAGACCAGAGCTTGAAGCCGAGGGCGATGAATTTGCCGTTATCATCAGGCTTGGCCTCGATGACGTTCTCAGGCTCGTCCACGACAGAGCCCTTCTGCGCCTCGATGTCGAGCGGGCCGGGGAGATAGTCGATCACGGCGTCGATGAGATACTGCACACCCTTGTTCTTGAATGCGGAGCCGCCAGCCATCGGAATGATCTTGTTGGCGATCACCGCACGGCGCAGGCCGGCCTTGAGTTCCTTCGGGCCGATGGGTTGCTCTTCGAGGAACATCATGCCCAGTTCGTCGTCAGCGCTGCAAACCGCGTCGAGCAGCTCGTCGTAGGCTTTCTTCGCCTTGGCGACTTCGTCGCCCTGCAAGTCACGCACGGAGTACTTGGAGCCGAACTTCTCGTCGTCGGAGTAAATGATGGCCTTCTGGTTCACCACGTCGATCTGACCGGAGAGATTGTCCTCGGCACCGATCGGGATGAGCACCGGGAAGGCCGGGGCGCCCAGCTTGGTGCGGACATCCTCCACCACGCGCTCGAAATTCGCGCCGGTGCGGTCCATCTTGTTCACGAAGGCGATGCGGGGGACGCGATATTTCTCCGCCTGGCGGTACACCGTCTCCGACTGCGGCTGCACGCCGGCCACGCCGCAGAGCACGAAAATCGCACCGTCCAGCACGCGCAGGGAGCGCTCCACCTCGGCGGTGAAGTCCACGTGGCCGGGGGTGTCGATGATGTTCACGCGGATGTCCTCCATCTCGCGGGATTTATAAACGCCGGCCTCCTTGAGCTGCTTCCACTTCGCCGTCACGGCGGCGGAGGTGATGGTGATGCCGCGTTCCTTCTCCTGCTCCATCCAGTCCGTGGTCGCGGCGCCGTCATGCACCTCGCCGATCTTGTGGATCATGCCGGTGTAGAAGAGGATACGCTCGGTCAGGGTCGTCTTGCCCGCGTCGATGTGGGCGCAGATCCCGATGTTCCGGGTGCGCTCAAGAGGAAATTCGCGGGTGGGGGAGTTGGGGTTCGACATGGGGTCGTGGAAGCTGAAAACTAAAAGGTGAAAATGGAAACCAGGTCAGAAACGGAAGTGAGCGAAGGCGCGATTGGCCTGGGCCTGCTTGTGGACGTCGTCGCGCTTGCGGACGGCGTTCCCCTGCCCCTGTGAGGCATCCTTCAGCTCGTTGGCGAGCGCGCGGTGCATCGGCTGACCTTTGCGGCCACGGGCGAATCCGACGATCCAGCGCATGGCCAGCGCCCACTGACGACGAGGGGAGACTTCCAACGGCACCTGGTAGGTGGCGCCACCAACACGGCGGGCCTTCACCTCGACCTTCGGCTTGGCGTTCTCGATGGCGCGATTGAAAAGCTCCAACGGATCGACGCTGTCACTCTTGTCGTTGAGCATCTCGATCGCGGTGTACACGATGCGCTCAGCGAGGGCCTTCTTGCCGTCGAGCATGATGTTGCTGATGAGGTGGGCGACCAGTTCGCTGTCGTAGCGGCTGTCCTTGTGCACCTCTTTGTTATAGACGCGTTTTCTGCGGGCCATGGCGGTTGGGAATGAGGATTAAATCAGCGGGAATTATTTCTTCTTCGCGGCGGCGGCACCAGCCTTCGGACGCTTCGCGCCGTACTTCGAGCGGCCACGACGGCGGGCATCCACCCCCAGGCAGTCCAGGGTGCCGCGCACGATGTGGTAACGCACACCCGGCAAGTCCTTCACGCGACCACCACGGACGAGAACGATGGAGTGCTCCTGAAGGTTGTGCCCCTCACCGCCGATGTAGGCGATCACCTCAAACCCGTTGGTCAGACGCACCTTGGCCACCTTACGCAACGCGGAGTTCGGCTTCTTCGGCGTGCGGGTCATCACCTGGAGGCAGACGCCGCGGCGCTGCGGACACTTGGCGAGGGCCGGGGACTTCGACTTCACCGCCTTGTCTTTGCGGCCGTGTCTGACGAGTTGATTGATGGTGGGCATGGTGGGAAAGAACTGCGATCCGTGGTTTTATCGGAACCATCTCGGAAGGACAGCGAACCATGCTCTCGGCGAGCAGGCTCAGACTTTTCCGGTTCTGGCTCCGATAAGTAAGGCCCGCCGTGGCGGGCCTTGTTTAACCCGGTCTCCTGGGTGGAGGCCGGGCGGCGGGAGCGCGGATATTGGCGAGTCCCCCCATTTCCGCAAGCAGTATTTCAGGCTTTTTGAAATAATTTTTTCCGCCGCATCAGCCACAGCAGCCCGCAAGGCTTTCCATCTTCACAAAAACCGGCGGGCCACGGACGGCATTTGCTTCGCAGCAGGTTCCAGGCACCATGCTCCCATGCGCAGCCTTTTTTGCCTCCTTCTCCTCGCCGCAAACCTCTCGCAGGCGCAGCAATCAAGTCAGGCGGAGCGTAAGCTCGAAACTCTGCTGCTCATGCCGGAACCAAAAGCCATGCGGACTCCGTTTTCCATCACACCGGGCGGGGCGAAGCAGACCGTGCTCACCCCCTACCGTGAATCTGCGGTGTCACCGAACGGACTGGAGCCTTACCAGCAGGACTCCTTCACCAAACTCGGCCTCAGCGTCGAAACCTTCGTGGAGCGGGCCAGATCCGCCGCCGACAAACGCCTCTCCCGGCTCAAGCCCGAACTGATCAAGGGAAGCAACGGCAAGATCGCCTATGCCGTCTATCGCGGCGAGTCCTCCCTCTTCGCCAGCCTGCTCGTGGCCCCTTCCCTGTCGAAAATCTTCGAGGAACTGTTCGGGAAGGAAATCTGGGTGGCCCTGCCCGACCGTCACGCACTCTACATCTTCCCCGCCCGCTCCGCCGCCCTGCCGGAATTCACCGCCGACCTCGCCGACCGCTATGCCACCGACGCATTCGCGGCCAGTGGCGAAATCTTTTCGATCAAAGCAGGCGAGGAGCCCAAGGTCGTGGCGAGTTATGTGGAGGAGGAATGATCACTCTCGTCCGCTTTGGAGAGGCGGCAACTCGCCGCCCCCCCTCTCTGCCTGCCGATGACTCGTCAGCCCTTCCGGATCAGAAACCTCGCCGAAAGAATGGAAAGGAAGGAAAACGCGGCGGGCTTGGAAGGGAGCACGGACGCCCTTGCCCGCTGTTTGGAAAGACTACGAGGCGGGGAAACGGTGGAGGGGAAAACGGGAAACGGGGTCAGGCGGCATGAAGACCGTAAAATCAAGGGTTCCAGCGACACCTCCCGGGGAAAAGTGAATTTGCTACTGTGGCGGTGCCATGAGCGCTCCATCCCATACACCACCCTCCATCGTCACCGAAGCCGCCACCTTCATCGGCATCAACTATCACAGCCGAGCGGCAGCGAGACAGACAGCCGACAGGCTGCCCCGCAGGGAAAAGCGAGAGCGGATCAAACGCTACGGCTCTGGCACGCCATTGACGCTGCTGGCTGCGACCTCGCCAAAGGCCGCATCGAGCATCACTACTCCGCATGATTTCGCCGCGTTGATCAAACGCTGGCCCAATCCGCGAGTTGTTTTTGAAGCCTCATGAATTGCCTTCGCGACTCAGGCTCCGCAGCCTGGCTTCGCGTGATTGATGCCACTCATCGCGGCTGGGGGCGGTGGCACTGGCTCCACGAAGAGCTGGAGCAGCACATGCTAGCCAGCGCCTGACACTCGCCAACCCGTTCAAGACGCGCATCATCGCCGAGGGCAGATCAAAACCGACAGCCGACCGAAGGGCGAGCGCAGAAGTTCTATCGGTTGCAACTGGCATTTTGCGTGAAGTTGTTCGCATGGTTTGAGTGGGGTTGGTTGGAGTCAGGCGAATCGGCATCCTGCGCACTCTGAGCACCGCCACCACGGGCCGCGCCTGGCTGCAGTTCCTGCGCAACTCCCCATCCCTGCCTGCACCCGCCGCTCGCACTTTTTCGAAACCCTCAAAAGCAAGCGCCGCCTGGCCCTGTGCTCGCAGGTCAACTCCCAGATCGTCAAAAACATGCGCTCTGAAGTGAGTGACCCTCTCTGGCGCATTTGCCCCGCACTCGATGACTTTGATCTCTATGCCGCTGACGGTCACTATCACAGCAGCGCCGCGCATGATCAGAGCCGGGACCGCGCGGGCAGCAAGCTGCCCTCCGGCCACTTCATGCGCCTGAGCTTGCGCACGCACGCCATGGAGCACCTCTGCGCGGCGGACACCTCCCAGGGCAACAAACGGGAACACGACATGCACGCGCTCAAAGCTCTCAGCATCGCGCAACTGCGTGGCGGTGCTGCCAAAGGACGCAAGGTGCTCTACGTCTATGACAGGGCGGGCATCGACTTCAGGCAGTGGTTCAACTGGAAGCACGCTGGAGGCATTTACTTCATCAGGCGCAGTTCCTCTGCATGGCGCACAACCTGATGGTGCTCATGGAGGCGGAGCGGGAGCGGGAACACGGCATCCGCAATGAAGCGGAGATCAAGCGACGCAGTGGACGGCTGGCAGCCGGGCAGGCGGTGCTGAAGAAGGCGGGGCAGCAGATGCCGAAGCTCGCGCAGATGGTGCGGAGACTCACGCAGCGCAGTTTGAAGTTCATCCGTTGGCTGCGATACCATCTCTTCGCGCCGACTTGCTACGAACAAACCCTGGCCCTTCTGCGTGCCGAGTATGCCGAATTATGAAGACGATTTTTTGGACACCCATGATTCCATGCCATTCGGGACAGACACCAATGACACAAATGGTCGCTGTATGCCGACGACCTGAAACGCGGCACCGACGACATCGCCATGCAAAAGCAGGGCGAGCAAAAAGTGGGCATTGATCCCGGCCAGCTCGTCGAGATCACCATGGACAAGGTCCTCTTTGAGTGGATCCCGATGCACTACGAGCGCACGGGCAGCGGCTGTCGTTCGCGCAAAAAAGATGAAAAAGGCCATCGCTACCATGGCTATGCCGTGCAGGTGCTGCAGGACGGCGTCGTGATTGGAGATGCCTGCAGCCATCCCTCATTGCAAAAAGCCAAATAACCGCCAGCCTGTCTGTCGTTAAAGGTTTCCCACGCGCACCATGATCCTTCGCCATCAGCCTCACGCTCGCACGCCGTTTGCACGGATCGTGCATGCGTGGCTATTGCTCGCGTGGCTGCTGTCCTCTCAAGGAATCGCGCCCGCCTTGGTGCTGGCCGCGGCCACCATGGATGGTGATCATGCGGTGAAGGTTGGTGCGACGGAAGAAGGCAATCTTACCGTGGTGCTTGCACATGACGGAGGGGCAGCCAAGGAGCATGATCCGCTGTGCGCTCTCATCGTGGCCTTTGCTGACACTTCGCCGGAGGAGCATGCGGACCATGTTATATCCTTCAAAGCCGTCGAGGATGCCTCGCGTCGTGTTTTGGAGGATGTGGCCCATGCCGATCTCGTGGTGCCGGTGGTGTCGCTGAAGATCAAACGGCATGTCTTGAATCCCCCGGTGGCGGACACCCGCCGCACACCGGCCCCAGCATGGTCGCCCGGCCTCCAAGTAAAGGCCGCGAAGACCATCATTCTCTGCTGAAGCAAAGCTTCACGCACACCAGACCTGCTCTGACGACAGGTCACCCACCACTCGCGCTGTTCACGCGAGATCAAGAACACCCCGTCCCCATTTTACGCGCCATGAAAATCACATTCCTTTTCCTCTGTCTCTTCGCCTCCACGGCACTCGCCGATCCCTTCAGCGTCAATTCGCTCGTCCAAAAAGCCCTCGCCACGCATCCCGAGCTTCGTTTCTACGAGGCGCAAATCGAGGTCGCCGCCGCCGGCAAAACCAAGGCCGGCGAGATCAAAAACCCCGATCTCATGACCGGTGTCGGCAACTGGCGTGTGCGTGACCTCGCCACGAACAACGTCACCGACGGCCCCACCTGGGCCGTGCAGCTCACGCAGACGTTTGAATGGCCCGGCCGCCTCTCCCTGCGCAAAGCCATCGCGCAGAAAGACATCGAGCTGGCACAGCTCGGCGTGGATCAGTTCCGCGCCGCGCTCGCGGCAAAGGTGCGCACTACCTCGTGGAAAATGCTCGCCGCGCAGGAAACCACCCGCGCCGCTGAAGAAGTCGCCAAACGCTACCAGGCCCTCGCCGAGGTGCTGCTGCAGCGTGATCCCGCCGGTGCCGCGCCGCGTCTGGAGGCGCGAATCATCCAGGCCAACGCGCTGAACCTCAGCGCCGCGGCCGCCGCGGCACGCAACGAGCTCGCCGCGGCCCGATTCGAGCTGAATCAACTGCTCGGCGAAAAAGCGGAGCACCCGCTGGAGCTGCAGATGGAGAAGATCACGCTCAGTCCACCGCCCGCTATCGAATCCCTGCTCACCCAGGCGCGCAAAAAGAACTTCGACCTCCGCGCCCGCATTCTCGATGTGCAGCAGCAAGGCTACGAGGTGAAGCTGGCGGAAAACGAGCGCTGGCCCTCCATCGCCGTCGTGCCGTATGTGCAGCGTCAGCAGAACGAAACCCGCGAGACGCAGGTCGGCATCGGCATCTCGATTCCTCTGCCGCTTTGGAACCGCAACAAGGGTTCCATCGACGCCGCGAAGGCCAAGGAAGTGCAGGCGGAGGTGATGCTCACCGCGCAGATGCGCCAGCTCGAGCGCGATGTCGCCGCGCAGGCCAGTCACTACAGAATCCACGTCGAAGAGCTCGCGAAATGGCCCGGCGACATGCTGGAGAGCTTTCGCAAAGCCGCTGCGGAGGCCGATGAGCACTTCCGCCTCGGCGCGCTGCCGCTTTCCACCTACACCGAGCTTCAGCAGCAGTACATCGAGAGCGTGCACGCCGTGCTGGATTCGCAGTTGGGCGCCGTGGATGCCCGTCTCCAGCTTGAGCAGCTCACGGGCACGAAACTCCAGTAACCACGGCCGCGATAGCGTCCTGGAGTGCGCCGGTCCTCCGGCGCTTTCGAAAGTCTCGCGGCCTCCGAAAAGCTCCAGAGGGCTGGAGCACTCCAAAACGCTCACGCGCCCTCGTCAGCCTTCTTCCCTCCGACATCCCATGCTCAATTTACTCCTCGAATTCGCCATCCGGCAGCGCGCCGTCGTGCTGCTCGGCACGCTCGGCCTGCTGGCCGCGGGCTTTTTTGCCCTCATGCACCTGCCCATCGATGCCGTGCCGGACCTCACCGGCCCGCAGGTGCAGGTGAACGTCAATGTGCCCGCCCTCGCGCCGGAGGAATCCGAGCGCGCCGTCACGCGGCCCATCGAAATGTCACTCGCCGGCATGCCGGGCGTGCTCGACTCGCGCTCCATCACGAAATTCGGCCTCAGCCAGGTCACGGTCGAGTTTGAGGATGGCACGGACATCTTCCGCGCCCGCCAGCTCGTCGGCGAAAGACTCACCGCCATCATGCAGGAGCTGCCGCCAGGCAGCGAGCTCAGCCTCGCGCCGATCAGCACCGGCCTCGGCGAGATCTTTTACTACACCGTGCATTGGAAGAAGGATGCCAAGGACCGGCCAGCGGATGAACGCGAAGGATTGATGCGCCTGTGGGAGACGCATGAATACGTCGTGAAGCCCATGCTGCGCACCGTGCAGGGCGTGGCGGAGATCAACAGCAACGGCGGTCATCAGCGCCAGGTCACCGTCGAGCCCATGATCGACAAGCTGAAGGCCGCGAACATGACCGTGGGCGAGCTGGCCGACATCATCCGCGGCAACGTCGAAAACGCCGGCGGCGGCGTCATCAGCCGCGATGGCGAGCAGCTCACCGTGCGCAGCGTCGGCCGCGTGAGCACTGCGGAGGAGATCGCGAAGCTGCCCGTGAAATTCGGCGCCGCCGTGCAGCCGCTGAAGGTCGAAGACGTGGCCAAAGTGCAGTGGGGAGCCGGATTCCGCGGTGGCGCGGCCACGATGGATGGCGCGGAGGTCGTGCTCGGCACCGTGATGATGCTCATGGGCGAAAACGCCCGCGTCGTCTGCCAGCGTGTGAAGCCGCGACTGGATGAAATCCGCGAAAAACTGCCCTCCGGCATGGACATCACCATCGTGTATGACCGCAGCGATCTCGTGAACGCCACCGTGGGCACGGTGCAGAAAAATCTCGGCGAGGGAGCCATCTTCATCGTGCTGGTGCTGCTCGTGCTGCTCGGAAACCTCCGCGCCGCGCTCATCGTCGCCATCGCCATCCCGCTTTCCTTCCTTTTTGCCGCCTGCGGCATGGTGCAGGGCGGCTGGTCGGCGAACCTGATGAGCCTCGGTGCGCTCGATTTCGGCCTGATCATCGACGGAGCCATCTTCATGGTCGAAAACATCATCCGCAGGCTCGGATTGAAGCAGCACCACCTCGGCCGCGTTTTGACCCGCGAGGAGCGCAGCCGCGAAGTGCTCGCCGCGAGCAAGCAGATCGCCAGCCCGACCTTTTTTGGCGTTTTGATCATCACCGTCGTCTATCTGCCCATCATGACGCTCACCGGCATCGAGGGGAAAATGTTCCGCCCCATGGCCGTGACCGTGATTCTCTCACTCGTCGGTGCCCTGCTGCTCGCGCTCACGCTCATGCCGGTGCTCTGCTCCTACTTTCTCGGCGGCAACATCGCGGAAAAAGAGAATTTCCTGATCGTGTGGCTGAACCGCCTCGTGCAGCCGCTGCTGCGCCTCACCTTGAAACTCCGCTGGCTCGTCGCTCTCGCCGCCATCGGCTTTTTCTCCTTCTGCGGCCAGCGCTTCACCTCGCTCGGCTCCGAGTTCGTGCCAAAGCTCGATGAAGGCTCCATGTCAGGCATGGTTTACCGCAAGGTCGGCATGAACCTGCATGAGTCGCTGCTCCAGGACCTCGAGCTCGGCAAAATGGTGCGGGAAAAATTCCCCATGACCACGCGCATCTTCACGCGCATCGGCACCAGCGAGGTCGCCACCGATCCCATGCCGCCGAACGAAACCGACTTCTACATCTTCTACACCCCCGTCGATGAATGGCCCAAGGGGCCCGGCCTGCCGACGAACAAGCAGGAGCTGATGGCCGCGATCGAAAAAGAGGTGCTCACACGTCACCCTGATCAAACCGTCGAATTCGGCCAGCCCATCGAAACCCGCTTCAACGAGATGATGGAAGGCACCAAGGCCGAGCTGGCCGTGCGCATCTACGGCGTCGAATTCGACACCCTCGACACCCTCTCCACCCAGATCCGCGACATCATCAACGACATCCCCGGCGGCGAGGCCGAATTTGAAACTGCGGGCCGTCCCAGCACGCTCGTCCTCCAGGTGAAGCGCGATGTGCTCACCAAATACAACGTCCCGCTCGCCGAGGTGAACCGCGCCGTCTCCGCCGGCCTCGGTGGCGAGGTGGCCGGCCAGATCGTGGAGGGAAATCGCAAGCGCGACATCGTCGTCCGTCTGCCGGAGGAGCAGCGATCGCAGCAGGAGATCATCCAGTCCATCCCGCTGCGCGTGGGCGAGTTTGGCATGATCCCGCTCGGTGACGCGGTGGACATCCGCACGGAGAAAGCGGTCGATCCCATCCGCCACAGCCGCACGCAGCGGCGAAACGCGCTGATGGTCAGCGTGGGCGAGGGCCGCGACATGGAGGGCTTCGTCCATGAGGCCACCGCGCGGATCAAAAAGGAGGTGAAGTTCCCCGAAGGCTATGACTTCGAGTTCGGCGGCACCTTTGAAAACCTGCAGGAGGCCCGTGCGCGCCTCGCCATCGTCGTGCCGACGGCCCTGGCGCTCATCTTGATGCTCATCTTCTTCACCTTCGGCAGCCTGCGGCAGACCCTCCTCGTCGCCACCGGCATCCCGCTCGCTCTGACCGGAGGCATCATCGCCCTCGATCTGCGTGACATGCCTTTCAGCATCACCGCCGCGGTCGGCTTCATCGCGCTGAGCGGAGTGGCCGTGCTCAACGGCCTCGTGCTCGTGAATTACTTCAACGAACTGCGCGAGGAAGGCATGAGCGTGCGCGAGGCCGTGCTCAACGGCGTCGCCACCCGCCTGCGCGCCGTGATGATGACCGCGCTCGTCGCCGCGCTCGGCTTTGTGCCCATGGCGCTCGCCCACGGCCCCGGCGCCGAGGTGCAGCGCCCGCTCGCCACCGTCGTCATCGGCGGCATCATCAGCTCCACGCTGCTGACACTCCTGCTGCTGCCGATGCTCTACGACTGGATCGAGAAGTCGGTGAAACGTGAAGTGGAGGGCATCTAATCGTGTAACGCCTTCCGCCATAACTGATCTGGCACTCTGCGGAGATGCGCTTTCTTGAACTTCTCAAAACCGGCGACGATCACCATGCGCACAATCACCCGCACATGTCTCCCGTCCCCCCCCTTTTTTCATTCGCTTTCCTACCGCAAACGAATGCCCTTTTTGAGCTGGCCGCTCATCCAGAAAGAAGAGACGGCCGCCCGCGTGCCTGCCGAGGACGACAGCCTGACAGGTCATTTGCGGGGATCTGCCTGCTCGATCCGCGTGCTGCGCTACTGGTGGGTGGGGCAGGCCATCGCGGAGGAGGGCCAGCGTCAGGGCAGGCCGCTGCGGGTGCTCGACGGGGCTGCGAGCGAGGCTGGTTGGAGTATTTCACGCCAGAGGGAGCAGTCGAGAGCTGGACTGGGATGCGCGCCGCGAGTGCATCGAGCATGCCGGCTAAGACGAGAACTTGCGCGCAAACTTTGACGAGCCGCTGCCCGTGCCCTCCGGCAGCTTCGATGTGGTCGTCAACAACCACATGATGGAGCACCTGTCGCTGTTGGCCAGGGTGACAAATTTCAATCTCTGTTCCGGGGTAGGGGTGGTGTTCCAAGGCATAGGATGCCCCGAAAAGTGTTACCCATGTCCCCGGTTCATCCCCCAGCGCATCCCCCTCCGTCATGCCCTGCGTGCGGAACAACGTGCGCTCTTTCAATCGTCCCAGCGCGTCGTAGCTGTTGCTCGTCACCTGACCGTTGCCCGCCATGAGAATGACCGCACGTCCGCCGAGATCGTAACCGTAGCGCGTGGCGCGCTCGCTTTCCGCGATGCTTTCCGGGCGGTTGAGCGCGTCGTAACTCGTCTGCACGCTGCGCCCCGTGCCGTAGTCGGCGCGCACGCGGTTGCCAGCGATGTCGTACACATAGTTGTACGTGATGCCGCGCGAGGTTTCAGAAAGCACGCGGCCCAGCTCGTCATAAGTGTAGCTCACGTTCGCGGCGCTGTTCGTCGGCTCGGTGACGCTGAGCAAGCGGCCCGCGGGGTCGTAGGCGTGGTTCCTGATGAGGGAGTCGGAGACTCCCGCTCCTTGGGCGCTGGTGGCCCCGTGGCACTTTTCATTCAGCCTTGGGCAAAATAATCAGCCTGCATGCCGCTGCGGATGATCTCAGGACGCTCGCTCAAGACCAATGCGCTACATGGCTGGTTGGGTTCTTCACGAATTTAACTGAAGGTTCGTTTGTCAGCCAGTTGCCTGAGCCCATTTCCAGAGGGGGTGGCCGAAAAAGAGGAAAAATGGGAAAAGGAGGGCTGATTTTTTGATCTCTTTTGTCTCTTTCGGCCAACCTCCAGCTTTCCGTGTGTTCCGTGTATTCCGTGGTTGAGCATTCAAGGTTGCGCACCGTTGATGAACTCGCCCATGTCGATGTCCCTCGCAGACTGCACACACAGCGGCACCTTGAAGTTGGCTCCGGCGAGATTGGATAAGCCGTCGCAGTCTGTCAATAATCGACTCCTGACCCTTTCTTGCAAGCTCAGCCACGCGGGGTTTGCGGCGACGAATCGGGGGTTGCGGGTGATAGTTGTTCGGTGACACCGAGATGTTTCTGAGCAGCAAGATTCACAGCCCCTCGTTTGAAAATGCCTTCACCAATGGCCTGCCGCAGGGTGGCCGCATCCTTCATGTGATTAACGAAAGGCAAGATCAACTCGCTCGTCAGCCGGGCTACCGCATCTTGCCTCTGTGCATCGTCGAGGCTGGTGCGTTCAAGGTCTAATGCCTCCTCGATCTGCTCGCGACGTTCTGGAAATGCAGACGTGAGTCGAATCCGAATCGGGCACTTGTGCTCTTTAGGAGTCGGCATCCCCTCCACCTCCATCCCGGCAGGAACGCAGCAAAGATTTAGATAGAACTGCAAGCCGTAGGCTGACTTTTGCAAGTCAACTACTTGAAGTGTTTCGTCAGCTTGGCGATACCAAGAGGATGCTTTCTTCTGGAAGCCATGAGCGACCAGTGGAGCAGCGAGCGCAGATTCTAAAGTTTTTTTGTCCATGTTCATCGCTTGTAGGTTTCCACGGCGCCCGTCCAGTCGCCTCCATGCTCTTTTTGAAGCTCTTGGCGATAGCCCTCAACCTGCTTCTCACCACGCTTCACGGCTCGTGCGTTATCGGGTTTGAGCTCCTTGACCTGCTTGGTTTCCAAGTTCACGGCATCGGCACGTTTCCCACTTGGAAGCGTGACTTCCTTTTCAAATCCTTCACCAGGTTCCCAATCCTTGTGCGCTTGGCGTCCGGCCTTAGTTGCGGCTGTCTCTCCACTCTTTGCGGCATCACTAATTTTCTTGGCCGTCTGCCCTCCAGGCGAAGGCGATTTTTTGCTGCCTGGTGCTACTTCGCCGAGCACACCCAATGCAGCACCTGCGTAGTCTCCGCTGGCCACGTCCGAGCCGACATTCACCAGCGTCTCAACCTTGTCGTATTTGGTGGCCACCTTCAAGACTGCTCCACCCGTGCCATACGTCAGAGCAGCATCCTTGACTGCCGTTGCCGTTCCCGCTGCGGCATCCCATGCGGCTTGTCCGGCACTGATGTCACCATTTGCGTACGAGTCTTCCACCACACCCATCCGGGACGCATTCCCAAACGAGAACGCTTCCCAAGCTGCTGCAACTACTGCTTTGGCATTGCCTTGAACCCAACGGCCTTCGGAAAGATCGGTGGCCGCGCTGGTGGTCAGATCAGAGTAACCACTCAATCCAAGCGGGTCCCAATAGGTCCAGGGGTTCTGTTTCACATAGGCATAGAGGTTTGGGCCATTGCGCACATCTAACGCGAGATCGTAGCCGGGATCGAACTCGGCCCAGGTGCAGGTTCTCGGCTGCACGCTCATCACGCCGGATGCGGGTTGCGCGGCGAGGAGCAGCAGCAACCAGAGCGCGAGGGTTGAGAACAGGCGGGACATGCGGCTTCTCTTTTAGCAGCTCCAGGCGGCTAAAGGAAGGGCGGTTTTAGCCGTCGGCGAGGTCGTCGTGGGCCTCGGTGGCTGCGGTCGTGGCGGCCTGGCTGCTGGGATGTGTTCTCGCGTGAACGTCCTGGAGCAGCTTGATGCTGACTTCGGTATAGACCTGCGTGGTTTCGAGCTTCGAGTGTCCGAGGAGCTGCTGGATGATGCGCACGTCGGCTCCGTGCTCGAGCATGTGCGTGGCGCAGGCATGGCGCAGCAGGTGGCAGTTGCCCGCTCGGCCTGGGTGAGCCTTCTTGATGTTCGCTTTGATGAGGTTGCCGAGTGAGTTGGCGCTGAACGCTCGCCCGTAGCCAGTGAGGAACAGGGCTTGTTCATCGGCGTGGATGTGAAGCAGTGGCCGCACTTCGGCGAGGTAGCGCTCGATCCATTGCAAGGCTCGCTCTCCGACGGGCACGATGCGTTCCTTGTCGCCCTTCCCTTCGACGTGCAGCGTGCGGCGCTCGCGGTGCAGATCACGCAACTGCACGCGCACGAGTTCAGCGCGGCGGATGCCGGTGGAGTAAAGCAGCTCCAGCATGGTGCGGTCGCGGATGCCGAGTGGATCGGCGATGTTCGGCACGGCGAGGATGGCGGCCACTTCGCTTTCGCTCAACGTGTCAGCGGGCAAGCGGTGTTCTTCCTTGGGCATCTCAAGGTGTGCGGCGGGATCAGCATCGAGCCACGCCTCGCGGCACAGCCACTTGAACAGGCCGCGCACGGCGGCGAGTCGCCCGATCTGCGTGCCGACGGCCAACGGTTTCTCGGCCTTCGTGCGATGATGCCACAGATGCCGCTGGTAGCTTTCCAAGATGGGCCGTGTGATCTGCCGTGGGTTCATTAGCTCGCGTTCCTGGCACCACTTCACGAACGCCACGAGCGCACGCCGTCGCGTCTCGATGGTGCGCGGGCTTTGATGCTTCACGGCGAGCCTCACAAGGTAAGCGTCCATCAACACGGCGAGGCCATCGGCCTGGCTGCGGTCGAGGCTGTCAGGCGCGGCCTTGCGTCCACTGCCGGGCTGCTGCGTCTGCAAAAGCTGCGCTCGTTGAAGGCCGCGGGTCTTGGGCATGGTTACGATACGACGGGGTTAAAAGCGGGGTGTCCAGATGTGCGATCTCGCAAGGTCGCAAGGTTGTGTCCAAAGCCTTGATTCATAAGGCTTCGGGGCTTGATGGGCCGGATTCGCAAGGGGGGTCAAGGTCGCCCTTTTTCCCATCAAGGTTCGGGTCGTAGTTGCGCTTTCTGAGCTTCGCCGTGTCGATCAAACCGATCTGCCAGGCTTCTTCCGCTGCGTTCGCATCCATCAACAGCTCGTAGAGCATCGCCGCTCCGTTGCGGCCTGCCCGCGTGGCAACCAGCTCCACCTCGATGAGCCGTTCCAGATGCGTTCTGACCTGGGCATACGTCCAGCCGCAGGCGGCGCACACTTCACGGCGGCTAAAGTGGATGCGGCTCTGCGGCTGCTTGGTTTCCGCGACCTTCTTGCGGACGAGTTCACGCAAGTGATTGAGCAAGCGCCGCGTCTGCGGCGGCAGTTCATCCAGCGAGCGGCCCAGCAGCTCGGGCGC
>JAEUHJ010000097.1 GCA_016795375.1 Verrucomicrobiaceae bacterium | reverse complement strand
TCGATCCCATCGATTCGCACTGCGGAGACAAGCCATGCCGTGAGGCTATCTGTTACGCCTTGTAGCGCAAACGCTTCTTGTGGCGGTTCGCGCGCATGCGCTTCTTGCGCTTGTGCTTGTTGATCTTCGTTTTTCTCCGCTTTTTGAGCGATCCCATGTTCGTGTTCTCCTGTTGTGTTGGCTTGATCTTAGTGGACGACCTTGTTCAAGGGGTATTCCACGATGCCCTCGGCACCCAGCGACTTCAGCCGCGGGATGATGGTGCGCACGGTGGCCTCGTCAATGACCGTTTCCACGGCCACCCATTCCTGGCTGGCGAGTTGTGAAACCGTCGGTGAACGCTGCGAGGGCAGCGTGGTGACGACTTCCTCGAGCCTTGTCGCGGGCACGTTCATCTTGAGGCCCACCTTGTGACGGGCTTCCAGCGCGCCTTTGAGCAGCAGCACGAGCGTCTCCATCTTCCGCCGCTTCCATTCGTCACGGGCGGCCGGTTTGCTGGAGACAAATTGCGGGTAGCTTTCCATCAGCGTGTCCACGATGCGCAGCTTGTTCGCGCGCAGGGACGAGCCGGTCTCGGTGATGTCCACGATGGCATCCACCATCTCCGGCACCTTCACCTCGGTGGCACCCCAACTGAACTCGACCTCGGCCTTCACGCCGTGTTTTTCAAGATAGTGCCGCGTCAGGCCCACGGCCTCCGTGGCGATGCGCTTGCCTTCCAGATCCTTCACGCTCTGCACGGGGGAGTCATTCGGGACGACGAGCACCCAGCGGGTGGGCCAGGAGGTGGCCTTGCTGTAGCGCAGGTCGGTGATGACCTCGACATCCGCGCCGTTTTCCACGATCCAGTCGCGTCCGGTGATACCGCAGTCCAGGAAGCCGAGATCGACATAGCGGCCGATCTCCTGCGCGCGCAAAAGGCGGATTTCCAGCTCCTCATCGTCCACCGCCGGGCGGTAGGAACGGGAGGAGACGACCACGTTGAACCCCGCGCGCTTGAAAAGCTCCAGCGTCGGCTCCTGCAGGCTGCCTTTGGGCAGTCCAAGGCGGAGGATGTTCTTCGTTTCTGACATGTTCGGGGGAAAGGGGGCGCGCATCCTAGCGGCATTCTTCCCGCTGGCTAGGGGAAATTCAGCCCGAATGCCGCGCCGCTCCTCCGCCGGTCATTTGGCCTTCTTCTTCGGCGCTTCCAGCGGCGCATCAGGCCCGAAACTCTCCGGCTCGCTCAAAGGACGCTGGCCTACCCCCTGAGAAGAGGACTGTTGTAAGATGTAGTTCTGGCTCCGAAACCAGGGGAACAGAACACCATGAAAAAGAGCAGACACAGTGAAGAGAAGATCGTGAGCATCCTGCGCGAGGCGCGGGGCGGGATGAAGGTCGGGGATGTGTGCGCCCGTCACAACATCAGCCAGTTCGCGATCCGGCGCAGGTGGCATGGTATTTTCCCGGTGGCGTCCTCTACTCCATTGCCGCGATGGTCAGCATGTGCCTGCGCGGCTTCCTCGTGAAGTTGCTGGCCTTCATTACCTGCTCCGTGATCGTTTTCACGGGCGGAAAGTTTCTCTTTGAGCGGCAACTCGCCGGCCACGTCTGGCTGATGCTCGCAGGAGTTGCCACCGCCGCCATCGTGTTCGTTTTGAGCCAGCGAAAGAAGAAGTCTCGACCGCAGCCTTCGTGCTCAGGCAGGGTGCCCGGCCGGCGCGGAAGTGAACGAACCGGCAGGATGTCGGCGTTCACACCGCGCATGAAACTCATCGCCTGCCTCGCCACTCTCCTCGCACTCTCCCTTCACGCTGAAGACCTCCATCCCGCCGCCGATGCATCTGGTTTTGTCCCGCTTTTCAACGGCAAGGACCTCACCGGCTGGAAGACGACCGGGAATTGGCTCGTCGAGCCCGACGGCAGCCTTTCGCTGCATCCGCGCGAGGGGGAGAAGGGTTGGAAACGCTTCGACGCCTACATCGCCACGGAAAAGCTGTATGGCGACTTCGTGCTCGACCTGGAGTTCAAGATCAACGCGAAGGGCAACAGCGGCGTCTTCATGCGTGTCGCAGACATGAGGGAGCCGGTGAAGACAGGCTTCGAGGTGCAGATCCTCGACACCTACGGCCTTGAAAAGCCAGGGCATCATGACTGCGGCGGCATCGTGCATGGCACCGGCCCGTCGAAGAACATGGTTAAACCCGCTGGCGAGTGGAATCGCTATACGATCACGGTCAAAGGCCGTCATGTGACCGTCGTCTTCAACGGCGAGAAGGTCATCGACGCGTCACTCGACGACATCAAGATGGCCGACCGCCCCGCTCTCGGTCACATCGCCTTCCAGGACGAGGCGCTGCGCGTCTGGTATCGCAATGCGCGCATCAAGGAGCTGAAGTAGCCGCCGGTCAGCAGGTGATTGCGAAACCGGCCGCTAAGTCGGTCGTGCGTTCCGCGTTCAAGACAGGCGGGCAGTCACCAGCCCGCCTCCCCGCCATGCACCGCCTGCTCCTGCTTCTTTCGCTTTCCGCCACCGCCCAAGCGGCTGACTGGCCTCAATTCAGAGGCCCCACCGCCGATGGTGTCACCACGGACACCAATCTGCCGCTTACATGGAGTGAGAGAGAAAACCTCCTCTGGCGCACCGAACTGCCGGGCCCAGGCTCATCGAGTCCCGTCATCAGTGGAGACAAAATCTTCCTCACCAGCTACAGCGGCTACGGCATCGACGTGAAAGAGCCGGGCGACATGAAGAACCTCAAACGCCACGCGATCTGTCTCGACAAAAAGACGGGCAAAATCCTCTGGAATCACGAAATCGTGACCGACCTGCCGAACAAGCCGTACACCGGCACTTACATCACCACACACGGCTACGCGTCGAGTTCCGCCGTCACGGATGGCAAAGGCGTGTTCTTCTTCATGGCGAACGCGGGCGTGTTTGCCTACACCGTGGATGGAAAGCCGGTTTGGAACGTCAGCGTCGGTGAAAAGGCGCATGACTGGGGCGTCGGTTCATCGCCCATCCTGTACGGCGATTTGCTCATCGTGAACGCCGCTCTCGAAAGCAACCAGCTCCTCGCGCTCGACCGAAAAACCGGCAAAACCGTGTGGAGCGCGACAGGATTTCCGGCCTCCTGGAACACACCCACCATCGTGAAGGTCGATGGACATGACGAACTCATCGTCAACTCCAGCGGCAAGCTGCGCGCCTTCGATCCAAAGAACGGCGAGGAGCTGTGGAGCTGCAACAGCATCAAGGCCGCCGAGCTTTGCCCCAGCATCGTCGCTCATGACGGCGTCATCTTCGCCATCGGTCATCCTGGCGGACAAAGCCAGGCCGTCAAAGCCGGCGGCAAGGGCGACGTCAGCGCCACGAACATCCTCTGGCAGGCGCAGAAGGGGAGCAATGTCGGCTCGCCCGTGTATAAAGATGGCCATCTCTACTTCATCAACGACTCACGCGGCGTCGCCACCTGCCTCGACGCGAAGACCGGAGTGGTCGTGTACGAACAACCGCTTTCCTCCCGGCAGAAACGTGACCGCTGGTATTCCACGCCGTTGCTGGCCGGAGACAAAATGTACTGCGTTGGCCGTCAGACGGGCACCTATGTCATCGCCGCGAAGCCCGAATTCGAATTGCTCGCCACCAACGTGATCTCCAACGACGACAGCATCAGCAACGCCAGTCCTGCTGTCAGCGACGGCCAGATTTTCCTCCGCTCGAACAAATACGCCTACTGCTTCGGCAAAAAGTGACCGCAATGACACTCGAAGAAACCATGAAGGCGCTCGAATCGAAGGCGAGTGCGGCCACGAAGAGGACACTGATGCGCCACGGTGCGCCGGAGCCAATCTGGGGCGTGCGCATCGGCGACATGAAGCCGATCGTGAAGCAGATCAAAGGCGACCAGGAACTGGCGATGCAGCTTTACGACACCGGCGTGTCGGATGCGATGTATCTGGCCGGCCTCGTGGCGGATGGCGCGAAGATGAAGCACGCGCAGATCGAGCGCTGGGTCAAAAAAGCGCGCTGGCACATGATTTCCGGCACCTCGGTGCCTTGGGTGGCCGCAGAGCACCCGGAAGCCATCGACATCGCGTTGAAGTGGATCGATTCGCCGAAGGAATCCATCGCCGTGGCCGGCTGGGCCACGCTTTGCAACGTGGTGACGACCACGCCGGATGAAAAGCTCCCCATCAAGCAGATCGACGCGCTGATCGGCCGGATCGTGAAGACGATCAAGACATCGCCCAATCTCGTCCGCTATGTGATGAACAATTTCATCATCTGCTGCGGCACCTATGTGGCCCCGCTGGCTGACAAGGCCGTCGCCGCCGCCAAAAAACTCGGCCGTGTCGAGGTGGACATGGGCAACACCGATTGCCAGGTGCCCGGCGCTGAGTCCTGCATCGTCAAAAGCCGCCGCGGTCTGCCAGTGGCGCCGAAACGCAAGACAACACGCTGCTGATCCTCATGAGACATCTCTGCATCCTCCCGCTGCTTCTCGTTTCATTCCTGCATGCGCAAACCGATCTTGCCACCAAGGCCAAAACGAAGGCTCCTGACGCCGTGGACAAGCTGGCGGCGGATCTCAAACCGACGCGCATCCTCGTTTACAAGAAAGTGGCCGATCGTGAGCTGCAGATGCATGTGTTCGAGCCGGAAGGTTTCAAAGCGGGAGACAAACGCGTCTGCTACCTCATCATCCACGGCGGCGGCTGGACCGGAGGTGCGCCGCCACGCATGTATCCCTTCGCCGCGCATTACGCGAAGCTCGGTCTCGTCGGCATCAGCATGCAATATCGTCTTCACAGCGCGAAGACCGGCGTCAGCGTGTTCGACTGTGTGAAGGACACACGCTCCGCCGTGCGCCACATCCGCGCTCACGCAGCCGAACTCGGTGTCGATCCCGCCAAAATCATCGTGAGCGGCGGTTCGGCGGGCGGCCATCTCGCCGCAGCGACGGCCTTGTTCGACAAGGTGAACGAGGATGGCGATGATCTTGCGATTTCAACCACGCCTGCGGCACTCGTGTTGCTGTTCCCGGTGATCGACACCTCGAAAGCAGGCTACGGCCAGGCCAAGATCGGCGAGCGCTGGCAGGAACTGTCGCCCGTGCATAACGTCCGCGCCAGTCTGCCGCCCACGCTCATTTTCCACGGCACCGGCGACACCGTGACACCCTTCGCGGGAGCGAAAGCCTTCCACGAAGCCATGCTCAAAGCCGGAAACCGCTGCGAGCTCGATGTGAATGAAGGCGGCGCTCACGGCTACCTCATGCGCGACAAGGCGCTCTTTGACGACACGATGAAGAAGACGGACGTGTTCTTGAAATCGCTCAGGCTGCTGCCGTGAGCAAAGTGGTCCGCACACTCCGTGTGCGGCGCTTCGCCATCACATGCGGCTCCTTGCGATCCTCAGAAGCGGCTTTTCAAGCGAGGCGTTGGCATCGCAGGAGAACCATCTGCATTCGGAGCCACCGCACAGAGGACTGCGCGGACCACTATTCCCCGATCCACACCGGCGTTCCCACCGGCACAAGGTCAAAAAGCTCGATCACCTCGCGATTGCGCATGCGCACGCAGCCGTGGCTGCCGGGACGGCCGATGCCCTGCTCGTCATTGGTGCCGTGGATGTAGATGTACCGCTGGAACGTGTTCGCATTGCGCGGCTCAAGGCCGTGCAGCCACAGGATGCGCGTGAGTACAAAATCCGTCTTCGTGTCCATTCCCGGCGTCCAAAGGCCCACGGGTTGCCTGGATTTGAAAATCGTGCCGCTTTCCGCCCCGTCTCCGTGCTTCTCCTTCACCACGAAGCGTCCAAGCGGCGTCTTGTTGCTGCCCTCGGTGAATCCGATGCCGAATTTCGATGTCGAACAGGCCCATTCCCGCACAACTCGGAATCCATCAAGCAGACGAATCTGCTGCGTGCCGATGCTGACTTCGATGCGCGGATTTTGAAGGGTCATGGGATAAATGTAGGCCGCCCGGCTCACACCACCAGCCGCCCTTTGCGTTTCGAGATCGAAATCGTCGCCTTCGTTCCCGAATTGAACTCGATGAAGTCGTGCTCGATGCCGTCGCTGAAAATCACGCCGTTCTCGCCCATCAGAGATTCGATCACGAGCGGCTGCTGCGGCGTCACCTGGCCGAAAACCAGCCCCGCCGCGGTCGTGTTGCTCGGAAACGGCTCGCGCACGGTGAAGCAGAGATGATTCGACTCCCACGGGAAAGTCATGTCCTTCGGCACGGTGGCCGCCGCGCGCCCGGAGGCCACCGCCACGGCCATCGAGCCCGCCATCAGGCTCTTGAACCAGCCCGTGGAGCCGAGGCCGGTCGAGACGATCACGCCACTGGATGAATGATTCTCCGCCGTTTTGCCGAGGGTGATGCGATACCGCGCCGATCCATGCGACTTCATGCCGATGAACAGGTCGTTCACCGCGCACAGGCTCAATCCCGTGTTCAATTTCGCCTCCGCCATTGTCACCTCGCGTTTCGGGCGTCCGCCACGCAGCACCTCGCTCATCACCTTGTCGAGCTGAGGCACCTGGAAGGGCAGAAGCTGACCGTCATAGCGTTTCGGGTCCGGATTCACGCCCACCAGCGGCTGGCCGTTCAGATACTTCAACGTGTTCGCCACCAGACCGTCCTGCCCCAGCGCCACCACGATGTCCTGCTCGCCAAACACGAAATTTGGCAAAAACGCACGCTGCACGAGCTGCACACGCCCCAACTCGCTCAGGACGCGTTGCGCCTCGGAGATCGACTGCTGGTAAGTCGCGTCCTCGCGCTCGTAATCGCCGAAATCTCCGCCCAAACGACTCACATAAAACTTCGCCTGCGATTTCGTCGCAAACTTCGCCTTCAAATCCGCCAGCCTCGTCGCGCGCACGACGAGGATGATCTTCGTTTCAGTCAGGCGGTTCATTTCGAGGGCGGAAAGCTCATTTCTTCCCGCCCGGATTCGCCAGCAGCTCGCTCAGCAATTCTGGCGAAATGTTCAAATTGCCGATCTTGTCCGCCTTTGCGGCCAGTTCCTGGAAAGCGAACGCGATCAACTGCTGCGGCCTCATGCCGCTGGTCGCCAGCGCCTGCAGCACGCTCGCGTCCGCGCTCCCGAGAGCCTGCATCGTCGTCGAGATGCCGTAGGCGCGCGTGTCAGACTCCGCCTTCGCGTTCTCCGCCGCCAGCGCCACCAGCTTCTTGCGCTCGTCCTCCAGCCCGATGCTCGATTCCAGCTTCGCACGCTCCAGTTGCGCCTCTTTTTCCTGCACGGCCTTCTCCGCGTCCATCTGCGTCTCGCGGATCTGCCGTTTCTTGTTCTCCACGGCGATCTCCGTGTTCAGCTCGTTCTCCTTGATCGAGCGTTCCTGCTCCACCGCCGCGTTGCGGCGCATGAAGATGGCCTCGTCGGCGCCTTTGAGCAGTTGCTCGCGCGTTTCCGCCTCCAAGGCGCGCGCCGTCTCCGGCGTCGGCTTGATCGCCAGCAGCGAAAGACCCAGCACTTCGAGCCCGAGCGCCGCCAGCTCCGCTGACGTGCCGAGCTGGGCGCGAATCGCTGTCACCAGCGGCTCCGACGCCCGCAACGCTTGCCGCAGCGGCAGTTTCTCGATCTCCGCGCGCGCCAGCACATGCACGAGGTTGATCACGCGCTGCGGCAGTTTTTCGGGATCCTCCGAAGCATAGCCGCGGCCGTTCGGTGCCAGCGTGAAGTCCATCAGCGCCGCCAGCCTCTTCGGCTCCGCGATGCGGTAGGTGATCTGCCCCTGCAGGCTCACGCTTTGATAATCCACCGTCTGCTCCTCGAAGATGAACGGCACGTCCGTGCTCCCCACCGGCACCGCCACGAGCGAGGTCGTGGGCGAGTAGTAGAAGAACGAGATCCCCGCGCCCTCGCGGACGACTTTGCCTCCGCTGTATTGAATGACATGCGTCGTGGGAGGAATCTTGATGAATCGAAGGCCGAACATAAGCGTGAGTGGATGGAGGATGATGTTTGGAGGTGAGTGAACTCAGAGTGTTCCGTCGAGGTAATCGTTCAGATGTGGATTCAGCGTGCGGGCAGCGATCCCATGATACCACGGTGATCGAATCTGCCAGACAATCACGCCAAGGGTGACAGGAAGCTGCCAGAGCAGCACGGAGAGGCCGCTGATGGTGCCCAGCGCGAAATGTGCCACGACGTTGGCGACAAACACTCCCGCCCAAAGCAGTTCCCACCGCCTCCAGACGAGGAAGACATTACAAAACAGGAAGAAATGCCCCAGAGCCATCGCCACGATCCACCACAGCGGGTGATCCATGCTCCACAGCCACACGGACACTGCTGCCCCCGCAGCCAGAACGAATCCGTCCCAGGCCATGAGACGAAACCCGTGCCTGCGCGAAGCTGGAGGAGAGCTATTCATGCGATGCAGAGAGGAGAGCTTCATACCTTTCACGGTCCGCCTCGCTGAAACAACAAAAGATCACGTTCTGCACTGATCCGGGCGACTTCAGAAACTCCGTCACCGCATCGAACGCGATGTGTGCCGCCTCGTCAGGTGGAAAGCGGTACACGCCCGTCGAGATGCACGGGAAGGCGACGCTTTGCAGCCCATTGTCCGCAGCGAGGCGCAAGGAGTTTGTGTAACAGGCCCGTAGCTTCTCGACCTTGCCAGTGCGCCCGCCGTTCCATACGGGACCGACGGTGTGGATGACATGTCGCGCTTTGAGTTTGTAGCCCTTCGTGATCTTCGCCTCGCCAGTGCAGCAGCCGTTAAGCGAGCGGCACTCCTCCAGCAGTTCCGGCCCCGCCGCGTGATGGATGGCTCCATCCACACCCCCGCCGCCCAGCAGCGAGGAATTGGCCGCGTTCACGATGGCATCGACATCGAGCTTGGTGATGTCGCCTTGGAGTGGTTGAAGTTTGTGTTTCATGACGGATGAGGATCACCGCAAGAGGAAGGATTTACGCGAGGGAGGCTTAGATTCAGGACTCTCGCGCAAATCCTTCCTCATGCGGTGGGCTGCCTTGATGGTGTGGAAAACGGATGAAATTCACCGGCACATGCTCGACGAGCCAGACGCCATTCGTGCTGAGATAGAAGGTGTGGCCTGCCTGGATCATCTGCGCCGCCAGAATGGTGAGCAGCGCGGGCTTTCCGTGCCGGGCGCCGACTTCCAGCGTCATCTTCGTCTCCGCGGCTAGGTGGACGTGATGCCGCTGCATCTTCAACAGGCCTTGGGAGCGGATGGAATCGAGAAATCGCGTGGCGGTGCCGTGGTAGAGCAGCTCCGGCGGCTCCTTTGCCTCGTAGTTCAAATCCACCGCCACCGAATGACCCTGGCTGGCACGGATGCGCGTGCCGTCGGCGCTGAACTCGAAGCGCTTCTTCGCGTTTGTGGCCACGACATGCTCCAGTTCTTCCCGCGAGAGGGTTCTGCCTGCCTTCGCGCAGCCTGCAAGCAAGGCCGCGACCTCCACCCAACCGGCGGAGTCGAGCGTGACATGCGCCGTATCGGGTTCATGCCGCAGCACGAGGCTGAGGAACTTGCTGGCGCTGGTGGTCTGGGCGGGGGTCATGGGAATCGTTGAGTGACCTCGATGAGGCCGATGATATGTTGGTTGAACTCCTCCAGTTCCCCCGCAGGCACCCAGAGTTCGCGGTGCATGTCGCCTCCGACAACCTGCTCGGCGTAGCGGCTCAGAAACTCGGCATCGACGGAGAAGCGGGTGACGAAGCCCGCACCCGAGGTGGGCACATTCCAATCGCGGGCGATCTGGATGGCGTATTGCTCGTTCATCACGGGATAGAAGATCGGCTGGTCCGGCAGACGCGGAGGGAAGGCTTTCCAGCCGCTCTGCTCGATCAAGGCGAGTTCTTTGGGGCCGACGGGGCGGTAGAGGGTGATGGTTTTCATCAGAGGGATGGCAAAAAAATAACAGACAAAAAGATGGGTTGGATTTTTGCCTCACATCTTTTTGCCAGTGAAGGTTTGGAAGAGCCTCAAAAGCTCATCCTGCCCCGGCAAGGCGGCGGTCCATTCGGACGGGATGGCATTCATGCCGTAAAGCACGCCTGCGAGGCCTCCTGCGACGCAGCCGGTGGTGTCGGTGTCGTCGCCGAGGTTCACGGCTTTGAGGACGCATTCGGAGAAGCTGCGCGTGGTGAGGAGGCACCAGAGGGAGGCGGTGAGCGTGTCGATGACGTAACCGCCAGACTCGATTTCATGCTCGGGAGTGCTGGCGAGGCCGCTTTTGAGCAGATGGGCAAAGGCTGGCAGTTCTTTGGAGCCTTGGTGGAGTCGAGCAAAGGTTGTCTGCGCAGCGGCGAGAGCATCTGAGGGTGATTTCCCTGCCATCAGCTCGCGCACGAGCAGACCGTGAAACACGCAGGCCATTTGCGAGCGCGGATGACCGTGGGTGATGGCGGAGGCGCGGGCGATGCGGTCGCAGAAGAGGTCGAGATCACAGTCCAGCGAGGCGAGCGCGACGGGCAGAATGCGCATGAGGGATCCGTTGCCGTTGTCCTGCTCCCGGCGGCCTCCGGCATCGATGGCTGGCGTGCCGAGGCTGATGCGGTCGAGCGCCTGGCGGGTGGCATTGCCGATGTCGAACACGCGACCATGCGCAGCCCAGTGTCCGGTGTCGAACCAGCGCAGAAAGCGCATTCCCGTGTCCTGTGGGTCGAAGCCGGCCTCGTTGAGGCTTTCGACCGAGCAGAGCAGCAGCGATCCATCGTCGCTCCAGGTGCCTGCGGGTTGATTCCAGGTGCCAAACCCGCGCATGGCGGTGACGGGATCGGCCTTTCTCGCCTGCCTGCCCTGAAACTCCACCGGCACGCCAAGCGCGTCGCCGATGAGGGAGCCGTAGAGGCCGCCGAGAATGCGTTGGCGATTGGAACGCATGCTCATTGGCCTCTCCTCCAGCGACGGACGAACGTTTGTTGAATCGGCGTTTCGGGAATGTGTGGGAACCACTCGCGGGCGTGGCTCGTCAAGGCGTGGAGTTTTCTCAGGGCATCGGATTCGCCATGCCGGGCGAGCCAGCAGCCGATGACGGTGCCGGTGCGGCCACGCCCTCCCCAGCAGTGGACATAGACACAGCCGCCACAGGCGATGGCGTCGTCGATGGCATCCAGCGTGGCAATCATCTGACTCACGGTAGGCACACCGAGATCGGGAATGGGGCGCTGCATCCAGCAGACCTCGCGGCCCTGCGCGGTCGCAAGCTGGAGGAAGGCGTCCTTGTAGCCGATGAAAGGACGTCCGGCGTGGTCGCCATCAGTTGGCAGCATGAGGTTGATGATGTGCGTGACACCGCAGTCGAGAAGGGCGCGCAGTTTTCCCTCCGCGACGGCGGGATCGCGATCTCCGGGATAAAAACCGCCGAGAAGTTGTCCCGGCGCGGCCCAGTAGCTGCGGACGAAAGGCAGGAAAGTGGTGTTGGGTGTGGTTCTCATATCTCGAAGTAAAAGCCCCGTTTGCTGAGGCGGTCGTATTTGGCGCGGTCGAAGCGGAAAAGCTGCGCCGGTCGATGCGCGCCTTCCTGGTGTTTTTCTTTGAGGGGAACGAGCAAATCGTAACCGAGCACCTTTTTCCTGAAGTTGCGTTTGTCGATCTCCATGCCCAGCACGGCCTCGTAGAGGCGCTGGAGTTGGGTGAGGGTGAACTTCGGCGGCAGAAGCTCGAAACCGACGGGCTGGTAGGCGAGTTTTCCACGCAGGCGTGTGAGCGCGGCCTGGAAAATGTCAGCGTGATCGAAGGCGAGCGGCGGAACGTCGCCGATCGGGAACCACTTCGCCTCGGCGGCGTCCGTGGCGGCCTGGACGGCGGCAGGTTTCACCAAACCGTAGTAGGCGACACTGACGACGCGCTCGCGCGGATCGCGTTTCACGCTGCCGAAGGTGTAGAGCTGTTCCAGGAAGGCTTCTCGCAGGCCGGTCTCCTCCTCCAGCTCGCGGCGCGCGGCCTCATCGAGCGTCTCCTCGACGCGGACGAAGCCGCCGGGGAAGGCCCAGCGGTCTTTGAAAGGCTCCAATGCGCGGCGGATGAGCAGCACCTGCAATTCGCCACCGTCGAAGCCGAAAACGACACAATCCACGGTCAAGGCGGCGCGCGGATATTGATAAGTGTGAGGCATACACGATAAATGGTGTTTGATTAACACTATGTCAAACACAGATTTTACCGACACCTGCTTCCCCGCCGGTCCAAGCCGCCCTTGCATCCGGGCCAGCAGCCCTTACTATCGCGGCCCTTTTTTCAACCCACCCCCAACCTGACCCCAATGAGCACCCTCAAGAACGTCGCCATCGTCGGAGCCACCGGCGCTGTGGGCGCGGAGATGATCCGCTGCCTCGAACAGCGTCAGTTCCCCGTCGGCCAGCTTACCCTCCTCGCCTCCGCACGCAGCGCCGGGAAGAAGCTG
>JAEUHJ010000173.1 GCA_016795375.1 Verrucomicrobiaceae bacterium | reverse complement strand
AATCAGCCATCCCTTGCCTTCAATGCCGACGATTTTCACGCTGCTGCCGCCGGCCGCAGGGCCAGTGTAGCAAAGACGCAAGGTCAAAGGCACATCCTTCCAATTGCCCGTCTGAAGCTGTTGGATGAGGGGTTGAAATTTGGGATCCTTACGGTCAAACCAAGCATAAAGGGTACCATCACCATCCGGATGCTTGATTTCGAGGACTTCTGTGTTTTGCGGCGCGCCATCCGCAGATGGCGCGTGCCTGGGCTTGGAGGCAATCACACGAAACAATGTGGGCGAGACGGGCCTGGTCCTGATGAATTCGCCCCAGTCGATCTCACCGTAACGCACCGAACTCTCCCAATCGACCCGGAAACTGCCGTCCGGCTGCTCCTCGATGATCAGGCTGACGGGTTCCGCGTCGGCAAAAAGAGCCTGCGCATATCCCAGACGGTAACCGGGTTCCTCCACTGGCAAAACCCAGCCAAGACTTTTCCATGTGCGCGGCTCCTGGCGGCGGTCGTGATAGTAATTTTCCATCAAGGGACGGACACGCTGGGGATCACGGACAAAAGCCTGCTTCTGCTCCGCCCCTGAAGCCTCGAAAAAGCCGCGCACGACGGGTTCGATTTTGGAGCGTTTGGATTCGATATCGTGGATGGCGGAAGCTGTTCGCAGCCGTGCGTCCACAGATGGGGTCTCGCGGGTCGTGACCGCCACCGTAGCCGTGGATTTCCCACGGGAGGCATCTGATGGAGTTTGCGGCGAGAGCAAGGCCGGCTGCTCCCCGGCACCCCCCGACCATCTGTGTTCCAGCTCGCTTTCATACACAGACTGCAAATACTCCGGATTCACCTTTGTGGAATCCCACAGCTTCACCGTGACCACCCGGACGACAGTGGCGATCATGACCACCAGGGCCATGCACCCGATCACCGTTGCCGTGGCACTGATCATGGCCTCCCGACGCCGGGTGCGGCTGCGGCGCGGCGAGTCATTGTCGGCGTTGCTCGGATTGCTCATGGCAAGCACAAGTTGATGGAGCCGAAGGCGGGATTTGAACCCGCGACCCTCGCATTACGAATGCGATGCTCTACCACTGAGCTACTCCGGCTTGAACGTGTGATTGGAAACTTCGATTATATAAGAGAGCCTGAGTCCTTGTCATTTGCTTTCTTCGACGGTGTGAAAAAAATGGCCTGTGCGAGAACGTCTTTGCCCTGCAAGGAGCTCCTCCAGCGGGGACTTCCAGTTGAACGGCGTGATGAAGCTGATAGAAATGCGTCCATGCCCGACTCCATGACAACCGTGTGCGCAGACTCCCCGTATGGTGAATTCCTCGCCGAGCGTGAGGAGATTCAACGGCTGAAATGGCTGGCCAGCGAGAAGGCGGGCCATGACATCGGCTTTGAGTTTGCGCTCAACGAGTGGGCCGGGAAGCATCGCTCAGAATGGCGTGCGACCCGCAACCAGGAGAAAGCAGGGCGGGCGGCTTGACGCCTCCAAAGCGCCCTGGAGCCACGTCGCCCAAAAAAGGTCAACTTATGGGTTGCCAAATGCCGCTGAATTTTGTTAATCGTTAATCACAGCATGAAAAAACGCTTATTCATCCTCGCCGTCACCGCCCTGGCCCTTTGCAGCACCGTTCACGCGGACATCCAGTCCCCGCCCGGACACCATAACACCTGGAGTCGCAAGCTGAGCCGTGGCGTGGGCAACATTCTTTTCGGCTGGCTGGAATACCCGACCACCTGGCGTCGGAGCAACCAGTCCGAAGGTGCGATCGCCGGCGCGTCTGATTTCCTCGTGGAAGGAACCAAGCGCACCCTGGTACGGGCTGTCTATGGAGTTTACGAGACCATCACCTTCCCCGTGCCAAGCTGGAAATTGACCTACCGCGCCCCCTATCATCACAAGGAAGTGCTCGACAACTGGTGGGGATACACCCAGTTCGCGCCTGAGCTGGGCTACCGTTCCGAGGCGGCTTACTCCAGAACCCAGGGCTGGTAAGCAGAAGTTGCTTCTCGCGGGCGCAGGCTGGTGACAGCCTGCGCCTTTTGTTTGCAAAACATCCTGCTTGCAGCCAAAAGAGCCGGACAAGCATGCCTGAATCCCACCAGATCGACATTCATCACATCGCCAGACTGGCCCGCCTGCAGCTCACTGAGGAGGAAGCACTTCAATATCACGCCCAGCTTGAAGGCATCCTGTCCTACATCGACACCCTCTCACGCTATGAGCTGGGCGAGGTGGAACCCACGGCACATGCCATGCCTGTTTTCGATGTGATCCGTGAGGACGAGACTGGAGGACAGAGCCTCGACAAGGATGCCGTGCTCTGCAACGCGCCCAAATCCACTGCCGGGCAGTTTCAAATCCCCAAGGTCATCGAGTAGCCGCCGTTCCACCGATTGCTTTTCCGCCCATGCTCGCAGCATCATCCATCGTCGAATTGCGCAAACGCCTCCTGGCGCGCGAGATCAGCCCCCGCGACATCGTGCTTGATGTCTCCAAGGCCATCGAGGAGCGCAACCATGAGCTGGGCGCTTATCTTTCCTGGGACGTCGAGGCGGCGCTGACAGAGGCGGATTCTGCGGACATCCAGGCACCACTGGGCGGCATTCCCCTGGCTGTGAAGGACAACATCAATGTCTCAGGCCAGCCCTGCACCTGCGGCTCCCGCATCTTGGGAGAGAACTACCGGGCCCCTTACGACGCGGGCGTGATCCAGCGGATGCGTCAGGGCGGGGGCGTCCCCTTCGGCCGCCTGAACATGGACGAATTCGCCATGGGATCGAGCACGGAGAACTCCGCTCTCGGCATCACCCGCAACCCGCGTGATTTGAGCCGCGTGCCGGGAGGCTCCAGCGGCGGCAGCGCCGCAGCCGTGGCGGGGAATCTCGCGATCGCGGCGCTTGGCTCTGACACGGGCGGCTCCATCCGTCAGCCAGCGGCCCTGTGCGGGTGCGTCGGCATCAAACCCACCTATGGCCGCATTTCGCGCTATGGTCTCGTGGCCTTCGCCTCCTCGCTGGACCAGATCGGCCCGCTCACCCGCACTGTGGAGGATGCCGCGCTGCTGTTGAACCACCTCTGCGGGCATGACCGGCACGATTCGACTTCCCTGAACGTTGAAACGCCTGATTTCATGTCCGCCGTCGGCCGTGACATCAAAGGAGTGCGCGTGGGCCTGCCAAAGGAATACTTCATCAGCGGCACGCATCCAGGCGTCGCGGCCGCTGTACAGGCGGCCATCCGCCAGCTCGAATCCCTGGGGGCCATCATCGAGGAAATCAGCCTGCCGCACACCGAGTTGGGAGTCGCCACCTATTATGTCCTCGCGCCGGCCGAGGCGTCGGCAAACCTGGCGCGCTTTGACGGCGTTCGCTACGGGCACCGCAGCGACCGGGCCGGCGATTTGCTGGAGCAATACATGCTGTCGCGTTCCGAAGGCTTCGGCCCGGAGGTGCGGCGGCGTATTCTGCTCGGCACCTATGTGCTGAGCTCAGGCTATTACGACGCCTACTACATCCGCGCCCAGAAGGCGCGCACGCTCATCCGCGGCGACTTCATCGAAGCCTTCAAAAAGGTCGATGTCATCGTCTCGCCGACCAGTCCGATGCCCGCGCACAAGCTGGGAGAGCTCAAGGAAAACCCGTTGGCGGCCTATCTTGAGGATGTGTTCACCATCCCGGTGAACCTGGCCGGACTTCCCGGCGTCAGCGTGCCATGCGGTGATGTCGTGCTTGACGGCGTGTCCCTGCCTGTCGGTTTGCAAATCGTGGGCAAGGCGCTGGATGAGTCCACCCTTTTGCAGGTGGCGCACGCGTTCGAACAGACACGCTGAAAAGCACCGCCCGTCCGCCGCCGTGGCGTGGCGCGGTCATCTTGACGCCGCTTGCATCTCCTGCCACACTCGCGCGCATGGAAACACTTCCCAAAATCCACGAGAAACAGCCCGTCGCCGTCGAACTTCCCGCCGGGGACCACTGGTGGTGCGCCTGCGGTCTGAGCGGTCATCAGCCGAAATGCGACGGCAGCCACAAAGGCACGGGCTTCGGCCCGAAGAAATTCACCCTGCCTGAAGCGAAGAAAGTCTGGCTGTGCAACTGCAAGCACACCAAGAACCCTCCCTTCTGCGACGGCACGCACAAGACATTGTGAGCGGCATTTTTCCCGCCGTTGTCTGGAATAAGCTGCTCGTGGCGTCCTCCCATGCAGCGATTTCGTCTGTTTTTCCCATGAAGTCTCTTTTCACCATCTCCTTCGCACTCCTGGCGATTTTCGCTTCGGGACAGAGCATCCCGCTCGATTCCGGCCTGACCGGAGCAGGTGGTGATGAAAAGGCGGCGCTGGTCACCTCCACGCTCATCCCGGAAGTCACTTCGGCGGCGCCGGGGGAGCCGTTTCGCATGGCGGTGAAGCTGGAGCACGCCAAAGGAGCGCACACCTATGGCAAAGAGCTGCCGCCGGAAGTCATAGGCAAGCCCACCCGGCTCGTCTGGACGCTGCCCGAAGGCTGGAAGATGGACGAGCTGCCCTGGCCCGCCGTGCATCCGTTCAAGGGCGTCGATGGCTCGGCCAGCGAAGGATACGAGGACACGGTTTACCTGCCGGCTTCGATCACACCGCCTGCGAACACCGCCGCCGGTTCCAAGGCGGAGCTGCAAGTGCAGGTGGACGGACTCGTCTGCGATGACAAAAGCTGCATGCCCTTCAAGCAGGATCTCAAAGTCACGCTCAACATCGCGGCGCGGCCCGTGAATGACGCGACGCAGGCGGCTGTGTTTGAAAAGCTGCCGCCCTTGCAAAAAAAAAGCCCTGAAGCTTCGGTGACAAATGGCGGGGAGACTCCCCCGGCGTTTCTTTTCATCATGCTCTCCGCCTTCATCGGCGGCCTGATCCTGAACATCATGCCCTGCGTGTTTCCGGTGCTCGGCATCAAGATCGTCGGCATCGTACAGCAGGCGGGCGAAGACCGGAAACAGGTCGTGCTGCATGGGCTGATCTACACGCTCGGCATCCTGCTCTCCTTCTGGGTGCTCGGCGGCATCGTGGTGGCGCTGGGCAAAGGCTGGGGCTTTCAACTGCAATCCGCCGGCTTCAACTACGGCCTGGCCGCCTTCTTCCTCATCTTCGGCCTGAACATGGTCGGCGTTTTCGAGATCGGCGCGTCCGCCGTCGGTGTCGGCGCGGATTTGCAGGCCCGGCATGGCCTCGGCGGCTCTTTTTTCAGCGGCCTGCTCGCCACGCTGGTGTCCACGCCATGCTCGGCGCCGTTTCTCGGCACGGCGCTGGGGTTCGCGGTCAAACTGCCGGCGCCGCAGGCCATGCTGCTCTTCACACTGATCGGCCTCGGCCTCGCCAGCCCGTTCCTGCTGCTCTCCGCGTTCCCCAAGCTGGTGAAAGTGCTGCCGCGTCCCGGCGCGTGGATGGAAAGCTTCAAGCAAGGCATGTCCTTCCTGCTCTTCGGCACCGTCTTCTACATGCTCTGGGTGCTCACCGGCATGGTGGAAGGATTGCCGCTGCTCCGGCTCATGCTCGGTCTCGTGCTCATGGCACTGGGCTGCTGGATCTACGGCCGCTGGTCGCTGCCGCACAAACCGGGGCGCACACGCCTCACCGCCGTCGTGCTCGCACTGACGGCGGCGGCCGGCGGACTGTGGCTCGGCTGGCCGCAGAAGCAGGAGAAAAAACATGTGGCCGTGCCGGTGTTTGAGAACGGCCTGCTTTGGGAGCCGTGGTCGGAGGCAAAGGTGGGCGAGCTGCTCGCCTCCGGAAAGCCGGTGTACATCGACTACACGGCCAAATGGTGCCTGACCTGCCAGGTGAACAAACGCGTCTATCGCGATCCGCAGATTCAAGAACTCTTCCAAAAGCACGGCGTGACCGCCGTCAAAGCCGACTACACCAACGAGGACGAGATCATCAAAAAATCCTTCGAGGCGCTCGGCAAAGGAGCCGTTCCTGTGAACGTGCTGCACATCCCCGGCATGAAGGAGCCGCAGCTCCTGCCGGAAATCCTCACCGTGGACAATGTGAGCGCGGCGCTGAGGCGGCTGGAAAAATAGCGGCGGCGTCCTGCTGTCTCACCCCTGCCCTTCCCACTGCTTCCGCCAGTGCTCCAGCCGTTCCTTGACGCGGGCTTCGAGTCCGTTGGTGGTAGGATCGTAATATTGGCGCCCGCCTTCCAGGCAGCGCTGCGGCACGAAGCCACCCTCGAAGTCATGTGGATACAAATACCCTTCCCCGTGGCCGAACTGCTTCGCGCCCTTGTAATGCGCATCGCGCAGATGCTTCGGCACCGGCAGCGTGCGGCCCTGCTGGATGTCCTTCAGCGCCTCGTCGACCGCCACGCAGGCGCGGTTGCTCTTCGGCGCTGTGGCCAGGTAAATGACCGCGTGCGCCAGGATGATCCGCGCCTCCGGCATGCCGATGGACTCCACCGCCTGCTGCGCCGCCACGGCCACACGCAGCGCGTTGCTGTCGGCCATGCCCACGTCCTCGCTCGCGGCGATGACGATGCGCCGGGCGATGAAGCGGATGTCCTCTCCCGCGTGCAGCATCTTCGCCAGCCAATAGACCGCCGCGTCAGGATCGGAGGCGCGCATGCTTTTGATGAAGGCGCTGGCCGTGTCGTAATGTGCGTCGCCATCGCCATCATAGACCACGGTCTTCTGCTGCACGGACTCCTCGGCTGCGGCGAGGGTGACGACGATTTCCCCAGCGTCGTTCCTCGGCGTGGTCAGCACGGCCAGCTCCAGCGCGTTCAGACTGCGCCGCGCGTCACAATCGGCGATGGTGGCCAGGTGCCGCCGCGCCTCGGGCTCCAGCCGCGCGTTCATGCCGCCGAGACCGCGCTCCGTGTCCTGTAACGCGCGTTCCATCAACGCCTCCAGGTCTTCGATGCCCAGCGGCTCCAGCGTGAAGACCTGCGAGCGGCTGACCAGCGGGCTGTTCACATAGAAGAAGGGATTGTGCGTCGTCGCGCCGATGAAGCGCAGCGTGCCGCGCTCCAGATGCGGCAGCAGCACGTCCTGCTGCGCCTTGTTGAAGCGGTGGATCTCATCCACAAACAGGATCGTCGTCTTGCCGTAGAGCCGCAGATGCTGCCCCGCGTGCTCCGCCTCCCGGCGGATGTCCGCCACGCTGCTCTCCACCCCGCTGAGTGTGACAAAGCGCGACCGCGTCTCCTGGCTTATGATGTGCGCCAGCGTCGTCTTCCCCACGCCCGGCGGCCCGTAGAGGATCAGCGACGAGAAGCGGTCCCCCTGCACCGCGCGGCGTAGCAGCTTCCCCTCCGCCAGGATGTGCCGCTGCCCGGCATACTCATCCAGCGTGCGCGGCCGCATGCGCGAGGCCAGCGGCGCGCCCGCATGATGCACCACCGCCGCCGCGCGTGGCAGCTCGGGCGGGGGCGGTGTGAAAAAGTCATCGCTCATGCGGATCGGAGCGCGATGAATGACGCCGAATCCCCTTCGCGGCAAATCGCAGTTTGCAACGTCCCCTGATTCGTGTTCCGATGCGCGTCCGTCTCCCCGCATGAAGCTCTCCAAGAAAGCCGAATACGCCCTCCGCGCCCTCGTGGCGATGGGGCGCGAGCAAGAAGGCGCGAACTTCTCCATCCACGACCTCGCCCACGGCGAAGGCATCCCGTTGAAGTTTCTCGAACAAATCCTCCTCGCCCTCAAAAACAGCGGTCTGCTGCGCAGCAAGCGCGGCGTCGGCGGCGGCTATCAGCTCGTCACCCGGCCGGAGCGCATCACCCTCGGCGCGGTCATCGCCATCTTCGACGGCCCCTTTGATCCCCTGCCCGACACCGGGCACGCCGCCCTGGGCGAAGTGTTCGCCGGATTGCGCGGCGAGGTCACCCGCTGGTTCGACCGTCACACCATCGCCGATGTCATCGAGGCGGAACGCGCACGCGAGAGCACGTCCTTTGAAATCTGAGCGCCCGCCTCACTTCTTCCCGGTCGGCGCCGCAGGGACCAGCCCCTCCTTCTTCTTCGCCTCCGCCTCCAGCCGCGCCTCCGTCGTGTAGGGATTCACCGGCATCAGGCTCAGCGGGATCGGCGCCCGGCGGAACTTGTCCCCCGGCCCGTAATTGACCGCCAGATAACCAATGATCGTCTTCTCCACCGCCGGATCCAGTTTCCACAATCCCCCGCGCGTCTGCATCCATTCCAAAATGTCCGTCCAGGTCGATTCCGTCCCCTGCTGTTGCAGGAAGGTCTTCGACGAATGGCAGATGACGCAGTGATTGCGCACGATCTCCCAGTCCCCGGTCATCTTCATCCCCGTCGCCGGGTCCAGCGGCGCCGCGTCCGCGGCACGCATCCCCGCCGGCTCGGTGGCCAGCAGCATCACCAGAAGAAAAAACACAGCACGCATGATCAGACAGCCTGGACGGCGATACGGTGGCAGGTGTTGTTCAAGTAGCCCTTGGGATTCCAACCCGGCAGAACCATCGGCTGCGAGCGCCCCTGGTCGTCTGTGGCACGCGCCCACACCTCATAATAACCTTTCTGCGGCAGACGCACCTGCGTCTGCCACCGCTGCCAGGCGTAGCGGTTCACCGGCTTCGCCAGCGTCGTCTGCTGCCATGTCGCGCCAAAGTCGATCGACACATGCACCGCCGTCACCTCATGCTCCCCGGCCCAGGCATGGCCCCGCAGCGTCAGCGCCTGCGCCACCGGCTGGCTGATGCCCGACTGCGGGAACGTCACCAGCGACTTCACCGGCATCGACCCGATGATGTCCATCTCCTCCGCAGGCACCTTCGTCCCCGGCGCCACCGGATGCCTCGGCATGCGGTAGGAATCCCCCGTCATCTTCTCCCCGTCATGCTCACGATCCCGCACGACGATCTTCTTCAGCCACTTCCCGCAGGTGGAAGCCGGCCAGCCGCCGAACACCAGGCGCAGCGGATGCCCGTTCATCCACGGGATGTCCTCACCATTCATGGCAAAGGCCAGGAGCGTCTCATCCTCCAGCGCCTTGCGCAGCGGCGCGCCGCGGGAGATGGAGGTCTTTTTCACATCCCCCGAGAGGTGGATGTCCGCGCCGTAATAGCCGATGTACACCGCGTTCTCCTGAAGGCCACAACGCTTCAGCACATCCCGCAGCCGCACCCCCGTCCACTTCGGGCAGCCCACCGCCCCAGTCGTCCACTGCGTGCCATGCGTCGGCGGGTTGAATTCACTGCGACCGTTCCCCGCGCACTCCAGCACCATCTGATACGAGTGATGCTCGAACTGCTCCTTCAGCTCCCCCAGCGTGAAAGTCGCCGGCTTCCCGCAACTCTCCCCCGCGATCTCCAGTTTCCAGTTCTCCGGTTTCAGAGTCTCCGGCGCGGGCGCGTGGCCATTGTTGCGGATGAACAAATGCTTCCCTGGCGTGATGTCATCATCCAGCACATGCGCCGGTGCCTCCGCCAGCACCGGCCGGTCATTGAGAAACGTCAGCCCCTCCTTGCCAGGCACGCCCATCGGCGCGGCCTCCTGCGCGAATGCCGCCGGGATCAGCCCCGCAGGCATCTTCTCCGCAAACACGATCTCCGCGCCGATCGCCGCCGTCAGCGACGCCAGACTGAACTTCCCCAGAAACTCGCGTCGGCTGGCTCCCGCTGGTGGCGGCGTGTCCGGGTGATTTGACGTGAGTGGCTCCAGTTCGTCAGAGTACGGGGCGGGCAGGTGCATGGATGAAAATAGAACGCCATTCTGCGCCTCATTCCATCAGCGATCAAGCCTGCGGCCGCTCATGCCACCTACCGCTCACTGCCAGCCACCGAACGCATACGGATTGTAGTCCGTCTGGTAGCCGCCGTAAGGCTGACCGCAGCCCTGGTTGTAGCCGTGATTGCAGCTACCGCCGTAGCCATAGCCCTGGTTGTAGCTCTGTCCGCCGTAGTAGGCCTGCTGGCGGCTGTTCTGGATCGCCCCGCCCGCCAGCGCACCTAGCAAACCGCCAATGGCCGCGCCCTCCAATCCTCGACGGCTTTGATTGCCGATGATCCCACCCGCCGCCGCGCCCAGCAGCGCCCCCGTCACCGCACCCTGCGCCGGTGGACGCCCGTAGCCATAGCCCCCGCCATACCCGCCGCCGTAGCCAGCGCCATAACCCATGCCGTAATACGGATCGACACAGGAACTCAAAGAGAAGGTCAGCAACAATGTTCCGACCGTGGACAGGCGCGCAATGGAGGTTTTCATGGGATGATCGAGTTTCGATTCCCGCACTCTGACGCACGTCCCGCCCGGATATTCGATCTCTTTCAAAAACAGCGGAGCAATCGTGGCACTCCTCCTTCTCCTCGATAGAAGCGAGCGGGAGCATCCACACCCCGCGTGCTGTTTTCCGCATCATCGCGAAAAACCGTCCTGGGCACACCCATCGCCCTTGCTCACACGCGAGGCAGGCAGGAGCGCACATGGGACACGGGCGCTCCCAAAGAGCGGCGGGTGTTTTTTTTTTGCGCGGGAGGTGACTTCGCGTCTCGACAAGGGAGCGCGGCTGTGGTGTCATCCGCGCTTTCCCGCCGCCCAGCATGCAGCCGCCGCCACGCACGCCCCCGGACATCCGCGATCATGAGACGCTGCGCCTCATCGGACGCGGGGCGTTTGGAGAGGTGTGGCTGGCGCGGAGTGTGACGGGGGTGCTGCGCGCGGTGAAGGTGGTGTGGCGGGAGGATTATGACAGGCCGGAGGCTTTTGAACGGGAGTTCGAGGCACTGAAGCGCTTCGAGCCGGTGTCGCGCCGCCATGAGGGGCTGGTGCCGGTACTCCAGGTGGGGCGCAATGAGCAGGAGGGCTTTTATTATTATGTGATGGAGCTGGCGGATGATGTGGAACGAGGGCGCGACATCGACCCGGCGACCTACCAGCCGCACACGCTGGCGCTGCAGATGCGGCGGGAGCAACGCGTGACGGCGGAGGCATGCGTGAGGCTGGGGGCGACGATCGCGGAGGGCCTGGAGCACCTGCACCGGCACCAGCTCATCCACCGCGATGTGAAGCCGTCGAACCTGATTTTCATCGACGGCATCTGTCGGCTGGCGGACATCGGCCTGGTGGCGCTGCTGGGGCAGCGCAGTTTTGTGGGGACGGAAGGTTTTGTGGCGCCGGAGGGGCCGGGAACGACGGCGGCGGACATTTTTTCGCTGGGCATGGTGCTGTACGAGGCGAGCACGGGGAAGGATCGGCTGGATTTCCCGGACCTGCCGTCCGCGCCGGAGGGGACGGGGGTGCGGCTGGAGGTGTGGCGACGGCTGCAGGATGTGATCTGCACGGCGTGCGCGCCGAAGGCGCGACAGCGCTTTGTCAACGCGCAGGAGATGGCGTTGGCGCTGCGGGGGGAACCGCTGCCCTCATCCCGCAAGCTGCTGTGGACGTGGGCGGCGGCGGGCGCGATGGCGCTGCTGCTGGCGGTGGGTCTGGGCATGTGGCTGGCGCGCAGCCACCGCGCGCAGGAGACGCTGGCGCTGCGGCGCGACGAGCCGCGGCTGAAGATCGTGACGACGCCGGCCGGGGCTGTGGTGTATGCCGGGGAGGAGCGGCTGGGAGTGACGCCGCTGGCGCTGGAGCCGGCGGAGGGCGTGCCGGTGATCTACCAGCTCCGGCTGCCGGGCCACAAGCAGGTGGAGATCGAACATGTGGCCTCGGATGCGAAGCCGGCGGTGTTTGACGTGAAGTTGGAGCCTTCCCGGCTGCCGCAAAGCGGGGAGCGCTGGGTGAACAGCCTGGGCATGGAGTTCAAGCCGGGGGCGGGCGG
>JAEUHJ010000166.1 GCA_016795375.1 Verrucomicrobiaceae bacterium | reverse complement strand
CTGTCGCGCCGTGCATCACGCCTACTTCTCCTTCGCCCCCACGCAATCCAGCACCACCATGCAGGGCGCGTCGGCCTGGATGTCGAGTTTGCGCACGAGCAGGCGGGCCAGATACGACCTGCCCCATTCGGTCTCCCGGTCCATGAAGCGGCCCAGCGGCGAGTCGCGCTCCACGCAGGCGACGAAATGCGGGTCACTTCCGGCGGCGGCCTGCACGTCGAAGGTGAGGTATTTCGGGCGCAACTCCGCCGGAATGTCCAGACCGTGGCTCGGGCGCAGCCCCACATGAAACCACGCCGCGTCCTCCGTGCTGTCTTTACGCAGGAACTGCTGCAAGGCGGCCTCGTGCGTCTCATGGAACAACGGCCAGTCGATGCGGCGTTTTCCGTCCTCCCCGGTTTCGAGGCGGATCAGCGCGCCGTGGCTGCATTTCGAGGTGACGAGCTTGAACAGCGGCACCGGCTGGCCGCCGGGCAGCATCAGAGGAAAACCGGGAATGCGTGCCAGCAGCCGCAGTTTGGGTCGTTCCGCCGCTGCTCCGCCGAACAGACGCCCGATCTCCGCCTCATGCGCCGCCGCCTCATGCACGCACGCGGCGCGGCGTGCGGGCGTGTCGGCGGCGAAGATTTCCGTCACCAGGGCCTTCGCATCAGCCGTGACGGCGGTCATGTCCGGCGGTTCCGCCTTGAGGGTGACGGGGCTGGCTGCCGGCGCGATTGCTTCTGTGGCAGACGGTGTTCGCGGGGCGGGCTTGACGACGGGAACAGGCACGTTCGTGTGATCCCGCCACATCCACGCGCCGACGCCGCAGGCGGACAGGAACGCCAGCAGGAAAAAAGCACCCTTCCAGGGCGAGGCGCGCAGATGCGGCGGCACCGCCGTCTCCTGGGCCGGGGCCGGCGGCGGCTCGCCGACCGGCATCAGCGCCTGCGAAGGCTGCAACGTGGTGCGCGCGATGGTGGCTGCGGGCGTGGCGGCCGGCATCGGCTGCAAGCCAGGCCATGCGGCAGGCTGCGGTGCCGCCGGTCCTGGCGGGGGCATCATCTGTGGCAGCGGCTGTGTCTGCGCCACCTGCCGCCGCACCTGCGCGACCCCCATCACCTGAATCTGCGTGCCGAAATGCGCCCGCGGCGCGTTGTGCGCGCAGTGCGGGCACTGCGCCATGCCTGCCAGGTCATTCTGCATGGAGAGAAAGGCCTGCCCGCAGGCCGGACACGTCACGCTCGCGGTGGTGGTGGGATTCATCAGGGCGGAAAACTAGACCACGCCGCCGCAAACCGCGAATTGGTTGTGCAAAGAACGCCGCGCGATAAGTTCCACGCCCCGCATGAGCCGCATCCCCGATGATTTGAAGCCCGTTCCCCGCCACATCGCGGTGATCATGGACGGCAACGGCCGCTGGGCGAAGGAGCGCGGCCTCCCGCGCACCGAAGGCCACCGCATGGGCGCGGAGACCGTCCGCCGCGTCGTCGAATGCTGCGGGGAGATCGGCGTGGAGTTCCTCACCCTCTATGCCTTCTCCGCCGAGAACTGGAAACGCCCGAAGCGCGAGGTCGAGGCGCTGATGAAGCTGCTGGAAATCTTCCTGCGCGGCGAGCTGCCGCTCATGATGAGGCAGAACGTGCGCCTCCAGGCCATCGGCCGTCTGAATGATCTGCCGCAGTCCTGCCAGAACGAGCTGCACCGCTGCATCGAGTCCACCGCGCAGAACACCGGCCTCACCCTCATCCTCGCCCTCAGCTACGGCGGCCGGGAGGAGATCGTCGATGGCGTGAAAAGCCTGCTGCAAAGCGTCCGGAGCGGCCACCTCGACGAGGCCATGATCGACACCGAGGTCTTCAGCAAGCACCTTCACACCCGCTACTACCCCGACCCCGACCTCATGATCCGCACCAGCGGCGAGATGCGCCTCTCGAATTTCCTCCTCTGGCAGCTCAGCTACACCGAATTTTACATCACGGAGAAGCTCTGGCCGGACTTCTCCAAGGACGACCTTAAAGCCGCCATCCACGCCTTTCACCAGCGCCACCGCCGCTTCGGCGCCGTGTGAGCGCGGGTTGACCGCGTCCTTCCTTTCTGCCATAAGCCCCGCCCCCCCGCATGCCTGATTCTCCGGACACCCACCTCATCATCGTGGATCCTGACGCCGACTTCCTCGCCTGGGCGGCGGCGCATTTGAAGGCTCCGGGGGTCACGATCAGCACGGTCGAGCGCGCGGAGGAGGCGCTGGCGGCTTATCAGAAAAAACGCGCCGACCTGGTGCTCTCCGAAGTGCGTCTCAACAGCACGACCGGCATCGAGCTGCTCAAACGCCTGCGCCAGACGGATCCGCAGGCGATGGTGATCCTCTTCAGCGGCACGGCCACCACCAGCCACGTCATCGAAGCCATGCGTCTCGGCGCCTACGACGTGCTGGGGAAGGAACGCCTGCCCTACGAGCTGCGCAGCGTGGTGGAAAACGCGCTCAACGCCATCGAAGCGCGCAACACCACCCGCTCCCAGGCCGCCGGGGTGCCCGCCGAGTCCATCCAGGAGACCATCATCGGCCGTTCCCCGGCGATGCAGGAGGTCTTCAAGCTCATCGGCCGCGTCTCCCGCTCCGACGCGCCGGTGATGATCACGGGGGAGAGCGGCTGCGGCAAGGAGCTCGTCGCCGGGGCCATCCACAAGTTCAGCCCGCGCGCGCAGAAGGAATTCGCCGCCATCAACATCACGGCGATCCCGGACAACCTCATCGAGAGCGAGATCTTCGGCCACGAGAAGGGCAGCTTCACCGGCGCGGTGAACCAGCGCGTCGGCCGCTTCGAGCAGTGCGACGGCGGCACGCTTTTCCTCGATGAGATCGGCGACATGCCGCTGGCCGTGCAGAGCAAGCTGCTGCGCGTGCTTCAAGAGGGCCACTATTCCCGCGTCGGCAGCAACCAGACGCTCAGGACGGACGTGCGCGTGCTGGCCGCCACGAACAAACACCTCGAGGACGAGGTGGCGAAGGGCAACTTCCGCGAGGACTTGTTCTACCGGCTCAATGTCGTGCGCATCCACATCCCGCCACTGCGGGAGCGCCGCGAGGACGTGCGCCTGCTGGCGGAATTCTTCCTCAACCGCCTCTCCGCCCGCCGCCGCGGCCCGCAGATGCGTTTCACCGACGACGCGCTCGACATCCTGGAGGCCTACGACTGGCCCGGCAACGTCCGCGAGCTGGAGAACACCATCCAGCGCGCCTGCGCCCTGTGCAATTCAGACGTCCTGCTGCCCTCCGACATCCCGCTGGGCAGCAAGGGCGCGCGCCATCACTCCACCGCCAGCACCGTCACCCGCATGCGCGACGCGCTGAGCATGCTGGTGAACATGGCGGAAAAAACACCCGGCATCGAGCTGCTGCCCTGGGTGGAGCGCGAGCTCTCCCGCCTCGCCTGGCGCCACTTTGAGGAGGACGCCGACCGCACCGCCAGATTCCTCGGCCTGGACAACGCGGCCTTGCAAACGCACCTCAGCGCCCCGGCGGTCAAAAAAGCGCCGCTGGAAAGTCCCGCCGCCACGGCGGTGAAAAAGACCCGCAAAGCCGGCTGAGGAGACTGCGTTTCACCTTTCACAACCCATCGTCATCCCATGATCAAACAACTCACCCTCACCGCCCTCGCGGCATTCACCTTCACCTCCGCCCAGGCTGCGGACCAGGACGGCTGGAAATCCCTGTTCAACGGCAAGGATCTCTCCGGCTGGAAATCCAACGAGGAAGTCCCCGGCTGCTTCACCGTCGAAAACGGCGAGCTCAAAGTCAGCGGCGGCCGCGCCCATCTTTTCTATGTCGGTGAAAATGGCGATGCCAAGTTCCAGAGCTTCGAGCTCAAGATGAAGGTCAAGACCACGCCCGGCTCCAACAGCGGTGTCTATCTGCACACCCGGTATCAGGCCGTCGGGTGGCCGGACCAAGGTTACGAATGCCAGGTCAACAGCACCCACACCGACCCGAAGAAAACTGGCAGCCTTTACGGCGTCATCAACATCCTCGCCCTGCTCGAAGGCCAGAAGGAGCCTGATGGCGGCAGGCACATCAAAGTCCCGCTCGCGCCGAGTAAGGATGGCGAGTGGTTCGACTACGACATCAAGGTCGAAGGCAGGCACATCACGCTCAAGGTGAACGGCCAGGTCACCGTGGATTTCACCGAACCCGAAGGCTGGGATCCCGCCAAGGAGCTGAAGAACATGCCCGGCCGCAAACTCAGCGAAGGCACCTTCGCCATCCAGGGCCACGACCCGAAGAGCACGACCTACTACAAGGACATCTTCCTCAAGGTCCTTCCTTGACCTTCCTGCCATCGTTCCAATGATGCGGCGGGCGTCTTCGCGGGCGCCCGCCATTTTTTTGTGACGCCGCCCAACAGCCCCGCCCGCATGATCGCCCGCACCTACTCTGCCACGCTCGCCGGTGTCAATGCTGTCGAAATCGAGGTCGAGTCGCACGACGGCGGCGGAAATCCGAGAATGCTCATCGTCGGCCTGCCGGACACCTCGGTGAAGGAAAGCCGCGAGCGTGTCACCGCCGCGATCCAGAGCAGCGGCTTCCTGATGAACGACGGCATCACCACGGTGAACCTCGCGCCCGCCGACCTCAAAAAAGAAGGCCCGGGCTTCGACCTGCCCATCGCCATCTCCCTCATCGCACACCGGGCGCGCATTCCCATCCCCATGCTCGCGGAGACCGCGATGATCGGCGAGCTCGCGCTCAATGGGGAGCTGCGCCCCGTGCGCGGCCTGCTCGCCGTCGCGCTCGAGGCACGCGCCAGGGGCCGCAAACGCCTGCTCGTGCCGAAGCGCGCCGCCCTGGAAGCCAGCGTGGTCGCCGGCATCGACATCATCGGTGTCGCGAATTTGCGCGAGACGGTCGATTTCCTCAAAGGCGACCTCGAAATCGCCCCCGAGCCATGCCGGGCCGCCGAGTTCTTCGCCTCCGCCTCGCATTACGACATCGACTTCTGCGACGTGAAAGGGCAAGGGGACGCGAAACGCGCCATCGAGGTCGCCGTGGCCGGCAATCACAACATTTTGATGATCGGCCCGCCCGGCACCGGCAAGTCGATGATCGCCAAACGCATCGCCACCATCATGCCCGGCATGAGCGAGGAGGAGGCCGTCGAGACGACGAAAATCCACAGCGCGGGCGGCCTGCTCACGGAGACCAACGCTTTTGTCGCCACGCGGCCGTTTCGCGCGCCGCATCACACCATCAGCGACGCGGGCCTGCTCGGCGGCGGCACGAATCCGGGGCCGGGGGAGGTTTCCCTGGCGCACAACGGCGTGTTGTTCCTCGACGAGCTGCCGGAATTCCGCCGCAGCACGCTCGAAGTGCTGCGCCAGCCGCTGGAGGACGGCAAAGTCACCATCTCCCGCGCCGCGGGCACCGTGACCTTTCCCGCGCAGCTCATGCTCGTGGCGGCGATGAATCCCTGCCCCTGCGGCTACTACGGCGACCTCAAGCGTGAATGCCGCTGCGGTCCGCCGGTCATCCAGCGCTACCGCCAGCGCATCAGCGGCCCGCTTCTTGACCGCATTGATCTTCACGTCGAGGTGCCGCTGGTCGATTACAAGGCACTGGCCTCGCAGGATGGCGGCGAATCATCGCAAGACGTCCGCCAGCGCGTCGAAACCGCCCGCCATGTCCAGCAGGAACGTTTCGCCGCCCATGCCGGCATCCACGCCAACAGCGCGATGACGCCGCGCCTGATCAAAAAACACTGCGAGCTCGATTCCGAGGCCGCTGGCTGCCTCGAGCACGCGATGGCGGAGATGAACTTCAGCGCGCGTGCGCATGACCGCATTCTCAAGGTGGCCCGCACGCTGGCCGATCTCGGCGGGCGTGAAAAAATATCGGCGGATGACGTGCTGGAGGCCGTCGGCTACCGCACGCTGGACCGGAAGCTGTGGGCGTGACAGGCGCGACATCCCTTGTTTCATGGAACGATTCGTCGTGCTCAGGCCGTAATTGAGGGCCATGAACCGACTCCTTGGCCTCTACCTCGTTTTTGCCGCCTCCGTTTCCGCTGGTGACCTCCAGCTCACGCTCCCGCCTGTTGTCTATGCCACGCCGGACGTTCCCATCAGCATCTACGACGACAACATCGTCCTCACGCAGACGCCGGAGAACTACCGCTTTGAGTTCACCTGCAAACTCGGCAGGAGCGAGGCCCGCCGCTGGACCCTCACGCCTGTGGATGCCGATGTCGGCGATCATCCGCTGGCCGTCACCGTCAAAGACGCCTCGGGCAAGATTCTGGAGCAGGGAAAGACCACGCTGCGTGTCTCGCCGCGCAAGGCGGGCGCGGGCAAGCCGCTGCGTCTGCTCATCATCGGCGACAGCCTCACGCACGCGTCGCTTTATCCCAACGAGATCGCCCGCCTGCTCGCCCAGCCAGGCAATCCGCGGAGCGTCCTGCTCGGCACCCACAAGCCCGCCGACGCACAGCCGGGCGTCGCGCATGAAGGCTACGGCGGCTGGAAGTGGGCCGACTTCCTCATCAAATACACCGCGCCGACTCCCGGCGCGACCGCGGGCCCGCTCGCCCGCAAGGCCACCAGTCCCTTCATCTTCCCGTCTTCCTCCGGCAAGACCGGCAAGTTCGATCTCGACCGCTATTTCAAAGAGCACTGCGACAACGAGCCGCCGGACATCGTGACCTTCCTTCTCGGCATCAACGACTGCTTCGGCGCGAATCCAACGAAGCCTGATGCCAAGATCGACGAGGTGCTCGACAACGCCGACAAGCTGCTCGCCGCCTTCCACAAGGCCGCGCCGAAGGCCATCCTCGCCGTCGGCCTCACCACGCCTCCGAACACACGGCAGGAGGCGTTCACCGCCAACTACAAGAACAACTACTCGCGCTGGGGGTGGAAACGCATCCAGCACCGCCTCGTCCAGCGCATGCTCGAGCGACTCGCCAATCGCGAGAAAGACGGCATCCATCTCGTCCCCACCGAGCTGAATCTCGATCCAACCGACGGCTATCCAGCAAACAACTCCGTCCATCCCAACCCCGCCGGCTACGCCCAGGTGGGTGCGAGTTTTTATGCCTGGATGAAGTCGCGCTGGCAGTGACCGGCCCGTGCTACTGCGGTTTCGCCACGACGTTCTCGATGGCCCGGAAGAGATAAGCCTCGTTCTTGGTGGAGCGCTGGTTCTCCTCCGACCAATGGTCATAATCGAGCTCGCGGAAGGCGGTGTCGTCGATCCGGCCGAGTTCGAGGATGACATCGCGGATGAAGGCCCAGCCGGTCAGCTTCAGGTCCCTCAACACCGGCGTGCCGTCGAGGTAGGTCATCGCCTGGAGCTGCTTCAGCGCGGGTGAGTCCGGGATCACGCCTTCTTTGTCCATCCGTGCCGCCAGCGGATTCCACAGATGCTCCGAGGCTTCATAGGCCATCAGCGCCACCGCCTTCTTTTGCTCCTCTGGCAAGGGCCAGGCGCTCAAAACGCGGGCGGGGCCGAGGTCTCCGGCGCCGAGGCCGCGTTCGCTCCAGCGTGCCGTGCCTTCGAGAAACCAGCGGTTCTTGAAGTAGGTCGTGCTGTATTGGATCAGATGAAAAAACTCGTGCGCGGGCGTCAGGTTCGCCGGCGCCTTCACGGAGGTGGCCACGGTGAAGGCGATGCTGCGCGTGCCGGGTGGATCGCCGGGCTTCTTGTAGCTTTGCAGCTCGTCGTAGGCCGTGCCGTTCATCTTGAGCACGTCCTTGTGCCGGAAGCTGATGTCGATGAAGCGCGCCTCACGGAAGCGCTCCGTCTTCAGCGGATCAGGGAAGCCCAGCACCTCCACGAACAGCATCCGTGCCGCGCGCACCTGCGTCAGGATGTCCTCGACCTGGTCGGGAACGCCGTTCGTGTTCGCATCCGCCGCGTCCACGGCATGCTGGCCTTCCGTGTGATAGGTCAGGCGCACATCGCCCGCGCGGTGCATTTGCTGCGCGGCGGCTGGTGATGATGCGGCGGCCAGAAGGACAAAGAGAAGTTTTCTCATGCTTGCACAACGCTCCTTCTCCAGCCATTCACGCCTTCGCGGAACAATTCATCCTTCCATTTCGTCCCCAGGCCCGTTCCCGCCGGCAATTGCGCCTTGCCATTCGTGATGACCGGCAGCGTGTCAACCAGCTTGTCGTAGAACGAGCGGATGTGCGCCCGTACGGTCTCCTGGAACACCACATTGGCCGATGAGGCGGCAAGATGCAGGCCGCTGAAAAGAGTGAGCGGGCCGGTGCAGTCGTGGATCGTTGACGGGACGTTGAATGTCTGCGCCATGTCGATGACGCGGCGCGTCTCGCTGATGCCGCCGTTCCAGGTCGGGTCCACCATGCAGTAATCACAGGCCTGCGCCTGCAACACGGCGAGGTATTCCTTCCGCCCGAGCAGCATCTCGCTCGTGGCGACGGGCAGGCCGCTCCTGCGGCGGAAATCGGCCAGCGTGGCGACATTATCAACGCGCAGCACGTCCTCCAGCCACAGCGGTTTGATCTCGCGCAGCGCCTCCGCGATGCGCTCGGCCGCCGGAAGCTGGAAAAACCCGTGCCCTTCGATGGCGATGTCCATTTTCATGCCGACACGCTCACGGATTTCGCGCAGCGGCCGCATCGCCTCCTCGACGTCAGCCCACGAGATGTGCAAGCCGCCGTTCCGATGCGCGGCACGGTCAAACGGCCACAGCTTCATCGCCGTGATGCCTTCGGCCAGCAGTTCCTCGGCGAGATCGCCTGCGGCGAAGTGCGAGGCCCAGTTGTCCTGCAACGGGCCTTTTTGACCGATGTCGCCATAACCGGGCCATCCCGGATGACGCGGAGCACCGGCCGCGCCATTCAGCGCGCCGTAACTGGGCCCGCCGCTCGTGTTATAGACAGGGATCGCTTCCCGCACCGGTCCGCCGAGCAGGCGATACACAGGTTGCTTGCACACCTGACCGAGGATGTCCCACAGCGCGAGGTCGATGGCCGACAACGCCCGCATCTCCGCGCCTGGATGGCCGAAGGGCGTGCAGCGCTCGTAAATGAAGCGCCAGTGCGACTCGATGGCCAGCGCGTCCGCGCCGAGCAGCCGCTCCGCCATCCAGTCATGGATGAGCGACGCGATGGCATGCGGCGTGTAATACGTCTCCCCGCAGCCCGCAAAACCGTCCTCCGTGTGGATGCGGACGAGCAGGAGATTCGGCATGATGCCGGACGGGATGGCGGTTTCGATGGAGGTGATGCGTGACATGGAGCTGGAACAAAAACGCGGATGATTGCGTACTTTGCACATGTCACATCGCGGCATTTTCCTCTCCAGCATTCTTTTGGCCGGCGCGCTCGCTTCGTTCGCCGCCGAGACACCTCTCGCGCTCACCCTGCAATCCCGCTCTCCCTCCGGCCAAACGACGCTCGTCAAAGAGCAATGGCTGCCCTCCCGCACCGCCATCATCGTCTGCGACATGTGGGACCTGCATCACTGCAAAAACGCGGTGACTCGCGAGGGTGAGATGGCTCCGCGCTTCAATGAAGTGCTCGAAAAAGCCCGCAAAGACGGCGTGCTCATCATCCACGCCCCCAGCGCCTGCATGAAACCCTACGAAGGCACTCCGGCACGCGAGCGCGCGAAGTCCGCGCCCGCCGCCGCTCGTCTGCCGGCCAGGATCGGCGAATGGTGCAAACAAATCCCCGCCGAGGAGATGGCCGTGTATCCGCTCGATCAAACCGACGGCGGCGAGGACGATGATCCCGCCGAGCACGCGCAGTGGGCCGCCGAATTGACCGCAAAGGGACTCAATCCCAAAGCGCCGTGGACGAAGCAGCTCGACGTGCTGCGCATCGACCAGGAAAAGGACGCCATCAGCGACAGCGGCGTGGAGATTTGGAACCTCCTGGAGTCGAGGAACATCGACAACGTCATCCTCATGGGCGTCCACACCAACATGTGCGTCTCCGGCCGCCCCTTCGGCCTGCGCCAGATGGCGAAGAACGGCAAACACGTCGTCCTCATGCGCGACATGACCGACACGATGTACAATCCCGCACGCTGGCCCTTCGTGAGTCATGTGCGCGGCACGGAGCTCTACATCCAGCACGTCGAGCGGCGCATCTGCCCCACCATCACCTCGGATCAGTTCATCGGCGGCCAGCCTTTCACCTTCAGCGCCGCCACCGCAGGCAAAAAGCGCCTGCAAATCCTCCTCCTCGGCGACAGCACCACCGAGGCCATCATTCCCAAGAAAATCGCGCCCGAGGAGCCGCAGTTCGAGGACATGCTGCGCGTGAAACTGGCCACCGAGGGCGATCTGCCGCCGTGTGATGTGTACAATGAAGGCGTCAGCGGCGAGTTCATCCGCCGCCTGCTCGACACCCGCTACGACAAGGCGGTGAAAACCAAGCCGCAGGCCGACTACATCTTCATTCGTTACGGCATCAACGACCAGGCGCGTCGCAAGGACTTTGAAACCAATTTCCTCCCCGACTATCGCGAACTCCTCGCCCGTCTGCGTCAGGATCACCCGAAGGCGATGCTGATTCCCACCACCATCATCCCGTTCAGCGGCGCGGCTAAAGATGAGCACGTCAACGTGCTCATCAAACAGCTCGCCGCCGGGGCAAAGCTCACGCTCTTTGACATTTACCCCCGCTACGACGCCGAGCTGAAAAAAGGGCCGGACATGCTCAACTACCGCCGCTATCCGCTCTCCAGAGTGCCGGAAAATCTACGCCCGCTCGCCACGCCCTACATCCAGCCGGAGGCCGATCCGAAGATCGTCGTGCTCGACAACCGTCTTGACGGCATCTTCGGCCACCTCCCCGGCTGGACCGGAGACCGCCACCCCAACATTGCCGGCTACAACGTCATCGCCGACGAGACCGCGAAATGGCTCGCGCCGTTGATACGCAATCAAATCCAAGTTCAGAAATGAACACATCGCAGAACTTCTCACGCCGCTCGCTGCTCAAATCCGGCCTCGGCGGCATTCTCGCCTCCGGAGTCGCGCCGCAGTTCATTCCCGCGCGTTTGCTCGGTGCCGACGCGCCCTCGAAAAAGATCACGCTCGGCTGCATCGGGGTCGGCAAACACGGCTTCGGCGTGAATTTGCAATCCTTCCTCCAGCTTGACGACTGTCGCGTCACCGCCATCTGCGACACCTTCAAAAGCCGCCGCGCACGCGGCATCGAGGCGGCGGACAAAAAATACGCGGCCACCGGCTGCGCCGACATCGCCGACTTCCGCGAGCTGCTCGCGCGCCAGGACATCGACGCGGCGGTGATCTCCACGCCGGATCACTGGCACATCCCGATGGCCACGATGGCCGTCGAGGCCGGGAAGCATGTGTTTTGCGAGAAACCCACGCTCACCATCGCGGAAGGCCGTGCGTTTGCCGATCTCGTTGTGAAAAAGCAGGCGGTGTTCGCCACCGGGCTCGAAGACCGCTCGCTCATCAAATATCACAAGCTCTGCCAGATCGTGCGCGGCGGCGGCATCGGCCAAGTCCAGCGCATCGTCATCAAACTGCCGAAGAAACCCGTCTTTCCGAAGGAGGCCACGGCTCCGGTACCCGCTGAATTGAACTTCGACCTCTGGCTCGGCCCGGCGCCACGGCGCGATTACTTCCCCAGTCTCACCCACGACCAGGTGTGGCGGCAGATTCGCGATTTCTCCGGAGGATCGCTCACCGACTGGGGTGCGCACCTCATCGACACCGCGCAGGTGGCCATCCGCATGGAAAACAGCAGCCCCGTGAAAGTGGAAGGCAGGGGCGAAATCCCGCCGGACTCCGTCAATACTGTGCCGCACACCTATCACCTCACCTACACCTATGAAAACGGCGTCGTGATGGAGGTCAGCGCCGACAAGCCTTCCATCCGTGTCGAAGGCAGCGACGGCTGGGCCGGTGTCGAAGGCTGGGATGGCAGATTGCAGGCCAGCGACATGGACATTTACCGCCGGCAGACAGGTTCACCGGCGGACATGCTCTGGCCGCTGCCGAAACGCGAGCATCCGAACTTTCTCGAAGTCATTCGCGGCGGCAAAATGCCGAACTACAGCGCCGAGGCTTTGCATCGTCTCAGCACCACCATGCACCTCGGCCTCATCGCCATGGAACTTGGCAAACCATTGCGCTGGGATCCCCAAACTGAGTCCTTCGACAACGATCAAGCCAACGCCCTCCGCAGCCGCGTGAGTCGTGAGGATTGGAAACGCGTTGGTTGAGTCACTTTGATCGCGTCTGAAACGTCCGCGAGTGTTGCTGCGACGGCACGTTCATCGTGTAACTCCTCGCATCCGCGCTGACGGCGCAGTGGATGTGATGCGCAACGCATTCCCCGCCGGTGAGGGCATGATTGGCGATCATCGTCCTATCCGCAGTGTTCTCGTGATCGTCGCGCACGTTCTCATGCACCTGATACATCGCCTGGATCGTCGCTGCGGACTTCAGCGCGTCCATGGCGCTCTTGCTGGTGCCTTTCGTCGGTCCGTTATTCATCACCGAGACCGTCGGTTGCAGGCTGCGGATCAGGATTGGGTTGTTGCTCACCTCGAGTCCGTGATGGTTCACCTGATACAGATCGACCGTTCCAGCGAGATTGACCGGCGAGACGAGTTTCTCCTCCGCATTCCAGCTCAGATCGCCACCGTCGAAGAAACGGAAGCCGCCGAATTCGAGCAGCATCACCACGCTGTTCGCGTTGTCGGACGGATCAGGCGCCTTGGGCGGCACGGAGCCGTTCAACGGATTCTGCGGCGCACCGGCGGGAGCGGTGATGAATTTCTGATTCGCGCCCAGACAGCGCAAAACGAGCTTCGGGCTGCCCTCGGCCTGCTGGAGCGGGATCTCGACACCCGCGGCGAGGGTGGCGCGCTTTTCCACCTTCGCGTCGAGATACGGGCGGCGCGCCATCGCCCAGCGCGCGTCCTGCGGACGCCCGTCCGGGCTGCCTTCCGGCACGCCTTTGTCATGCAATGTGCCGACTGGCATCAGCGCCGCCAGCTCCGCCAGCCCGCCGAAATGATCGGAGTGAAAATGCGTGATGATCACATGGTCGATGCGTTTCAGGCCCGCAGTTTCCGCGGCCACCACCTGAATGCGCTGAGCGTCGCGACCACCCGGATTCCCCGTGTCGATCAGCACCGCTTCACCCGCCGGAGTGACGATCAGCGTCGAGCCTCCGCCCTCCGAGTCGATCCAGTAGATGTCGAGCTTCTTGTCACGGGCTGAAACAGACAGAGTGAGCGCGAGGAGGGCGGCTAGGAGTGGTTTCATGGCTGGTCGGGAATGGCGTGCACGGTCTGGCAAAGGAGCTTCTCTCATCAATTTCTCGTTCGATGCTGCGGCGACCCGGCTTGTTACCTCAGCGGCAGCGCTTTGGGCACGTTCATGAGATTCATGGAGGACGTGTCATGTTCCGTTTGCATCGAGTCCGGCAGTTGCGCCCGCCGGATTTCCTCGCCACGCCGAGCTTCGACGGCTGGCGCCTCCGGCAGCATCGCCCGGCGGACTTCCTCAACCACGACTGGTATCGCGGCGGCGACCATGGGTTCTTTGTAATGACGCGCCGCCGCCAGGATCGCCGCCTGTCGCGCAGGGGCGATGCCCACCGCCGTCTGCTGGATTTTGAGCACGAGGGAAGGCTCCGCGTCCACCGCCGCGATCGCCGTGGTCACCAGCTCGGCGGCGCAGGATTCCTTGATGATCAGCGCCTCCTCCAGACGCATCACCAGGTTGTCAGGATTCGCGCGGATGGAGGCAAAGAGCTCCGCGCTGAGCGAGGCGCAGGTCACCGGCGGCTTTTTCGTCTTCACCGACTGCGCCCATGCCTGCGGCACGAGCAGGAAAACGAGGCTGAGCAGGCAGGCAGGGCGCATGAGGAAATGACGGCTGCGAATCATCTTCCTTCAAACAGTCTTTTGCCATCCCGGTCATTTTGCGGCGCGGGGTTCAAGGAGATCGCCTCCGCCCCGCGCCGGGCCTGGATGAACTTTTCCGGCGACACGCGGTTCAGCGCCGTGTCGGCATAGCCCTGGCCTGGGTTCACATACGGGCCGGTGCGCACCTCGAAATGCAGATGCGCCAGCGGCGCCGACTTCGCCGTGCCGACAGTGCCGATCACCTCGCCACGCCGCACATCCTGCCCCGTGCGCACGTTCATCGACGCCAGATGCGCATACACCGTCTGCACCACCGGCCCGAGTTCATCTCCATCGGGCAGACGGTGCGCGATCAAGATCATGTTCCCCCAATCCACGCCCGGAACACCCGCATAAATCACCCTCCCAGCCCCCGCCGCACATACGGGGTCGCCCAGGTCGGAGTTCCCGCCGCCAATGCCGTTCAAATCATCACCAAGATGCCTTTCGATGCGGAAACCACGCGCGTTGTAAGTCAGCGCGCCATGCTCCGAGCCCAGCGGCATGTCAAACCGTGCCGCCAGCGGCAGCGTGGCCGTCTCCAGCGGCGTCAGCCGCACAAACGCCGGATCGAGCGGCCTCGACAGCGCTGGCGGATCATCCATCCAATGACTGGCTCGCTGCCAGATGAAGCCCGCGGCCGCCGCCACGAGGGCGAAGGCCGTGCCCAGGCGCATGATCCGCACAAATATCTTCACGCAAGGACGGTTGGCGGCTCACACGGCGTTGCAAAGGGAACCTTCGCCCGGTAAATATCCGCCGCTCTCGTGAACACTCTCGATCCCACCCAATTCGGCTCTCCCAAGGTCTCCGTCATGCGCGGCAAGGCCGCCTACGACGATACCGCCGCCATCCGCCAGCAGATCGAGGATGCCATCGCCGCGCTCGAACTTCCCGGCGACTTCATCCAGCCCGGCGACCGTGTCGTCATCAAGCCAAACTGGGTCAAGGAGCACAACGCCAGCAAGCCCGAGGATGAAAACGGCTGGCTCACCATCATCACGCATCCCGTTGTCGTGCGTGAAACCGCCCGCTGGGCCGCGAAAAAACTGCAAGGCCGCGGCTCCGTCACACTGTGCGACGCGCCGCAGAGCGACTCGTCCTTCGACACCATCCGCCGTCTGCATCAGCTTGATGCACTCGTCACCGATCTCACGCTCGAGTTCCCTGGCATCGCGTTTTTGCTCTTCGACATGCGTTGCGAAGAATGGACCATCGACGACGGCGTCACCATCGCCAAACGCCAGCTCCCCAGCGATCCCTCCGGCGCGGTGGACATCCATCTCGATGAAGACAGCGAATTCATCGGCCATCCCGGCCTCGGCAAGCTCTACGGAGCCAGCTACGACTTCGCGACGACAAACCGCCAGCACACCGATCCATATCACGAATACCGCATCTGCCGCACACCGATGAACGCGGACGTGCTCATCAACGTGCCGAAGCTCAAGACGCACAAGAAGGTCGGCCTCACCGTCGCGCTGAAAAATCTCGTCGGCACCACGCCGCGCACGAACTGGCTGCCGCGTCACACCGAAGGCACGCCCGCCGAAGGTGGCGATCAATTCGCCGAATCCACCGCCAAACGCGCGCTCGAAGGCTCGCTGATGCGCACCGCCAAAAAGATCCTCTTTGGCCGCCACTTCCTCTCGAAGCTCTTCGTCCCGCTGAAAAAACTCGGCCGCGTCGTTTTCGGTGACACGAAGAATGTCGTCCGCTCCGGCAACTGGCACGGCAACAACACCGCGTGGCGCATGATCCTCGATTTGCACAAGTGCTTCTTCTACTTCGACGGCACCGGCAGACGCCGCGAAAAGCCGCTGCGCTACCTGACCATCGTCGATGGCATCATCGGCGGCGATGGCGACGGCCCCATGTCCTGCGATCCGGTCGAAAGCGGCGTCATCCTGGCCGGAACGCATCCCGTCGCCGTCGATTGCGTCAGCGCGCAGCTCATGGGCTTCAACTGGAAGAAAACCAGCCTCCTCAACGACGCCTTCACATTGAAACGTCTGCCCATCACCGGCTTCGCGCCTTCAGACATCACCGTGGCATCCAACAAGCCCGAATGGAACGGCCCCTTCGAGCAAATGCGCGATTGCTTCGCATTCCGCTGCCACTTCGGCTGGGCTGGGCATCTGGAGAGCGACGAGCGGCTGGCAAAATGAAGTAGCGCTACTCGAAGTGCATCTTCCCGATGTCTGAACGCCGCTGCATGCCGTCGAACGTGACCTTCGCGCTTTCGGCATACGCTTTTTCACGCGCCTCGACTCGCGTCGCGCCCTGCGCCACGACAGCGAGCACACGACCGCCGTTCGTCTCAAACTGTCCGGCGGCATTCCGCTTCGTGCCGCAGTGATACACGCGCGCTCCGCCCACGGCATCCAGGCCGGAGATCACATCGCCGCTGCGCGATGACGCGGGATAACCGGCGCTGGCGCTGATGAGGCAGATGCTCCAGCCGGGTTCAAAACTGATCAGCTTCGGCTGTAGATTCCCCTTCGCCGCTTCAAAAACATACGTGGCGAAATCACCGCGCACCATCGGCAGCACGGCCTCGGCCTCGGGATCGCCGAAGCGGCAGTTGTATTCGATCACCTGCGGACCGCCGGGCGTCAGCATGAGGCCGAAGTAAAGGAAGCCGCGATACGTCAGTCCATCCGTCAAAATGCCCTGCACCGTCGGTTTCACGATCTCTTCCTCGATACGCTTCATCAAAGCGGCATCAGCGAGTTCCAACGACGCCACCGCCCCCATGCCCCCGGTGTTCGGCCCCTGGTCGTTGTCGCGGATGCGCTTGTAGTCACGCGCGGGCATGAGGATCTGATACGACTCGTCACAAACCGACGCGAAAATCGAAATTTCCGGCCCGGTGAGGCATTTCTCGACCAGCAGGTCGCCCGCGCCGAAGCAGCGCTTCATCACCACATCCTCGATGAACTGCATCGCCTCAGTTTTCGATGAACAAACGGCCACGCCTTTGCCTGCGGCCAGCCCGTCGAACTTCAACACGATCGGCGTCTCCGTCAGAGCCGCGTTGGCTTCCTCCGCGGTCGTGCAGATCGTGAAATCCGCCGTCGGAATGCCGTGGCGCCTCAAAAACTTCTTCGCGAACGCCTTCGACGCCTCGAGCTGCGCGATCTCCTTCAACGGCCCCCAGCACGGGATACCCGCCTCAGCGCACAGGTTCGCCAGTCCGCGATCTTTGACCAGCAGCGCCTCCTCCCCCGCCATGCACAGGTCGATGCCGTTCTGCTTCATCCACGCGATCAGCTCCGGCAGCCCGGCCACATCCACGCACGTCGCCAGCGTCGCGATCGCATCGCTGCCTGGATACGCGAAGAGCTGGTGCTTGTCCGGCGATTCGCTGAGTGCTGTGAGGAGCGCATGCTCGCGTCCGCCTTTGCCTGTGACGAGGATTTTCATGGGAGGCGTTCTTTAGCGCGTCGAAGCAGGAGCGCAAGCACCCTGAAAGTAGACCTGTTCCTGCGGAACAGGATGCCTCTTGTTGCACAGCAACAAGACAACTCTAACGACGCGCCCCGTCCGCCCGTTTGATGCCGCATGAAACATTGTCTCTGGGTCTGTGCTATTCTGTCCGCCTGTGTTCCTGAACCAAGTACCACGAAGACGACAGCGGTGCCCGAACCACCCGACAGCACGCAGGAGGCAGCCGCCCACATCGACGCGGCGCTCATGCATGATTACAAGTGGATCGCAGATCAGCGGCTGAAATGGAAGAACACGCCCATCCTTCCCAGCCTGCCGGAAATGGCAGACGACTCCACGTTCCTGCGCCGCGCCTGCATTGATCTGGCCGGACGGCTGCCGCGACCGGATGAAGTCCGCGCTTTCCTCGCGGATGCATCGCCTGAAAAACGCACACGTCTCACAGAAGCGCTGGTTCGCGAACCAGGAGCTGTCGAAGTCCGCTTCCGCATGCTGACGGAGGCTTTCCGCGTGAAGGATGGTGACAGTGCGAGCATCGGCTGGCTGCGCAAAGCGGCAGATGAAGACCTTCCCTATGCCGAAATCGTCACTCACATCATCGGCGGCGGTCACATGCGTCAGCGGGACCAGGGAAACGCCCTGCGCACCGCCGTCGAAACAGCCTACACCGTGCTCGGCGAGGACATCTACTGCGCCATGTGCCACGACCATCCGTTCAACGATCACACCGAGCGGGAATGCTACACATTCGCGGCTTGTTTTGCCGGCAAGAACGAGGTGCGCCTGCCCTCGGACTATCTCTACAAAGATGGCGCACCCGGTGATGTCGTGCAGGCTTCCACACTACGCTTGCGCGGATCATGGTGGATGGATCTTCGGGACGACGAGGACAAACTCACGCAAATCGCACGCTGGATGGTGGAGGACGAACAAAGCCGCCGTTTTGCCTTGGTGGCCTCACTGCGCGTGTGGAGCAGCCTCTTCGGCATGCCCGGCCAGATGGTGGACAAGACCATTGGTGGTGTGGACGATGCACCACCGTGGCATGGCATTCATCGCAAACCCCGCCTCAATCTCAGCAGCGACTGCTTCAGCGCCTCACCACGAGGCCAGTCCACCTGGGTCGGCCTAGAGATCAATTCGCCCGCGGATTTCACCCAAGGCATGAAAGTGCTGATCGAGGAATTCCTGCGTTGCGGTGGACGCATTGGCGAATTTCAACGCATCCTGGCCCGCACCGACGCCTACCAACGGGATGGCATTGACTACAACACGGATTGGAATGGCTGCTACCTCGCTCCCGCACCGCAAATCCGCCGCCTGCCTTCCGAGGTCATCTGGACCACTCTCTCGGGTGAAGTGGACATCCAGTTGCCACAGGTGCCGCCGACAGGACATCCGCTGCGCATGCTCGGCCGCGGCACGCGTGAGTGGACGGATGAAAGCCTGACGCCGGTCTCGCACGATCTCGCCCGCTTCATGATCCGCCGTGCGTCGGATTCTCCGGTCTCCCGCGCGGATCAGGATGTGGAAAGCCTGTTTCTCAAACTGCTCGGCCGCCTGCCGCAGGAACACGAACGCCAGACCATTGTCAGCCAGTCCGCTACCAGCCAGGACATCGCGTGGGCCTTGTTGAACACCAAGGAGTTCATGTTCAGACCTTAAATGTGGAGCGCCGACGAGTTGTTGGCATTCCAACAGAACTGATTGGCGACGAATCGTCGCCGCTCCACATCAATCCCGTGACCCCGGCGTGATTTTCAAGTCAACGCTCTTTCCCTCGCGCTGGACTGTGATCGTCGTCTCCTTGCCGATCTTCAAATCACCCATCACATAAGTGTAGTCGTAGATGTTGGTGATCTCCTTGCCGCCGAGCTTGATGATGATGTCGCCCGCTTTGACACCGGCCTTGGCGGCGGGGCCGATGGGGGAGACACCGCTGAGCTTCACGCCTTTGGTGTCGCCCTGGGCGTAGTCGGGGATCGTGCCGAGGTAGGCGCGCAGGCCACCGCGTGCGCCCTGGTTCTTTGGAGCCTCCATGGCGATGTAATCGGGCGCGGGGTCTGTGGTGGCGATGCCACGGGCGATGAGGCCCATGAGCTTCGCGATCTTTGCCGCATTCACATAGTCAATCTTGTCAGCCGTGTCACTCGGCATGTGGTAATCTGAGTGCGATCCGGTGAAGGCGTTCAGCGTCGGGATGCCCTTCAGATAAAACGCGGTGCTGTCGGTCGGCAGGTGCGCGTCGGTCTGCGTGGTGATCGGCAGACCGATGGGCGCGTTGCGTTTCTCGATCTCCTTCGCCCATAGCGGGCTGCTGCCCACGCCCTGGAGCACGAGAGCCTTCTGGAAACGGCCGATCATGTCCATGTTCAGGCACGCGGCGAACATGCCGGTGAGTTTCGCGTTGGGATCGCCCTTGATCATTTTCGCGTATTTCTCAACAAAGTGATTGCTGCCGAGCAGACCGAGCTCCTCCCCGCTCCACGCGGCGAAGAGGATGTCGCGCTTCAGCTTGAGCTTGCCCTTTTTTTTCAAATCGGTGAGCCACTGGGCGATTTCGAGCACGGCGCCGGTGCCGGAGGCGTTGTCATCAGCCCCGTGGTGGATTTTGTTCACCTCGTCACCCTTCGCGCGCGAGTTCGAGCCGCCGCCGCTGCCGAGGTGATCGATGTGGGCGCACACGATGAGCGGCGCGACGTGCGGGTCCGGCTTTTCGCCATAGGGCAGCACCGCGAGCACGTTGCGCCCGGTCCTCTTCTCCTGCTGGATGTTGATGCTCGCCGCGAGCATGCCTTTGCAGTCGATGCCGCCCATGAGATCTCCCGTGTCGAGCTTGTCCTGCAGTTCCTTGAGTGTCTTGCCGGCTCCGGCGAGCAGCCTGTCACCCACGGCGTCCGTCACGCTGACCGCCGTGATGCCGCTGGAGGCCAGCGAGGCGTCAAAGGTCATCGGCGCGAGCTGCTGCACGACCTTGGAATTAGGCCCGCTGACCACGATGATGCCGCGGGCTCCTTTCTGCCGCGCGGTGAGCGCCTTGTGACGCAGGCTGGAGTAGTGGCTCAACTGGTTGCGTCGCTCCTGGCTGACTCCTTCAGGCAGGTAGCGGAACACGAGCACCCATTTGTCCTTCACTTCGAGATGCGCGTAGCTGGAATACGGCTCCACGGAAGACGAGTCCGGGGTTTCGATGCCGTAGCCGGCGAAAACGACGCCCGCAGCCTTCACCTCGCCGTTTTGGGAGAAGGAGAGCGGCTTCCAGTCCTGCTCCACCTGCAAATCAGTCCCGTTGAAACTGAGTTTGTTGCCTTCGCCGAGCGCGACACCGGCGGTGAAGTCAAAGTTGTCGAAATAGCCCTCGTCACCACTGAAGGGCGCGAGTCCGATCTGCTTCGCGGCATCCGCGAAGTACTGCGTGGCGAGTTTCTCGCCCTCCGTGCCGGTGAGGCGGCCGCCCAGCTCGTCGGAGGCCAGGTAGGTGATGTGCTGCTTCAAATCCGCCTCGGTGATCTCCGCCCCGGTGACGCCGAAATCCGGCGCTTTGGTTTTCGGAGTTTCGTCCTTGGCCCCTGCCGCCTGCCCCAGGGCCGCGAGCGCGTGCTCGTGGTTCCAGTCCGCCATGAAAATCTGCGACTGCCCGCCGCTGGTGCGCCCGCTGGTCCACGCGAGTTTTTTGCCATCCGGCGTGAAGACAGGCAGGCCGTCGAAGCCCTCGGTCCGCGTCACGCGCACCGGCTCATGCTTTCCGGCGGCATCGACGATGTAGAGCTCGAAGTTGGCAAATCCGTTCAGGTTCGTGGTGAAGATCAGATAATCGCCGCTGGGATGGAAATACGGCGCCCAGCTCATCGCCCCGAGCCTGGTGATGGCGCGCTGGTCGCTGCCATCGGCGTTCATCGTCCACACCTCGGCCACATCACCCTTCGGGGTGAACCGGCGCCAGCAGATGCGTTTCCCGTCGGCGCTGAAGAAGGGGCCGCCGTCGTAGCCGGGGGCCCCGGTGAGACGTTTCACGTTCGAGCCGTCGGCATCGGCGGTGTAGATCTCCATGAAGTATTGCTTGTCAATCTTCAGCCTCTCCTCGTCCTCCTTGCCCAGCTTGCCCTCATAGGCGGAACGATTGGACGCGAAGACGATTTTTCTGCCATCCGGCGACCAGTCGCCCTCCGCGTCGTAGCCACGAGTGTCCGTGAGGTTCTTGAGCTTCTTGTCGGCCAGCGAATATTCCCAGATGTCGTAGTGCTCGTCGTAGTCCCAGGAGTACTTGCGCACCCTGGCGTTCTTGCGCTCGTCATACTCGGCCTGCTGGAGTTTTTGGGACGCGGGATCGCTGTGGGTGCTGGCGAAGAGCACGCGTTTGCCGTCCGGGTGGATCCACGCGCAGGTCGTCTTGCCCATGCCGGGGGAGATGCGCGCCTGGTCGCCCGTTTCGAGGTCCATGAGGTAGATTTGATAAAACGGGTTCCCCTCCTCGCGCTCCGACTGGAAAACCATCTTGGTGCCGTCGGCATTGAAGTAGCCCTCACCGGCCCTTTTGCCTTCAAAGGTGAGCTGGCGCGGGTTCGTGATGAAATCGGCCTCGGTCTGGGCGAGCGCGGCGGTGGCGAGCAGGGGGAGAATGAACAATCGCATGGGGTGGGGTCTATATATACGCCGGAGCACCGCGCGCTTGCGGAAAGTTCGTGCCGTTTGCGTTGAACCCGCCCTGAATCTTGGCATCCAAGGGGAAGTGCAAAGCATCCCCCCCCCTCAAAAGAACCGACACTGGTGGAAATGGCTGAAACGGCTGTTCCTGACCGCCTGTGTGGCGCTGGTACTGGCGGCGGTGTTTCATCAGGCTCTGTTGCGGGCCGTACTCAATATCGGGGGGCCACGAGGGGCTGAAATGGCCGGGGTCAAGCTGCGCTGGCAGGTCGATGGCAGCGTCACCGGTGATTTGAAGCTGACGCAGGTCGAAGCCAGCGGCCTCATGATCGAGAAGGCCACGATCGGCGAGCTTTCCGCCGAATACGACACGATGCGCGCGGTCAAGACCGGGGACATCGACATCGTGAAACGCGTGGCGCTGAAGAACGTCGATGCCGTCGTCGATCTGCGGAAGATGCCGGCTAGCGCCGCGCCGCCCAAACCACCCGAGCCCTCCAGCGGCAAGCCGCCTCCGCTCGTCTGGCCGAAGGTGATCGACATCGAGAATGTGAACGCGTCCGTCACGCTCGCGGATGGCAGGCTGCTGACGGTGCGGGGGCTCACGCTGCGTGTCGGCGCGGGCATGCCGGGCATTTTCCGCTGCGCCGAGTTCAAACTGGAGCCCGGTGATCTGCGTGTGGCGGATGTGGATGCCGCCGTGCACTGGGGAGAGCGTGAACTGACCATCTCCGGGCTCGGTCTGCCCTATGGTGCGCGCTTGAAGGAATTGAGGATCGATCTGCGCGGCTGGCAGGAGGACGCCGCAGGCGTGCTCATCAGCGCAGGACTTGGAAAAGGCGCTGTGTCAGTTGAAGCGTCGGCCCGTGGCATTTTCTCCGGGCTGATGCAGGTGAAGGCGGATGTGAAGGTGCGCGATCTGTCCTCGTCAGATTTGAATCCGCTGCCACTGCCCAAGGACATCGCGTTCGGACCGGTGAGCCTGGCCGTGCATGCGCAGGGCGACCCCATGAAGCCGATGAACCTCACGGTCGATGGCCGCGCCGGCATCCCGGACATTAAAGCGGCGGGAGCGACGCTCGACGCGGTGGCGCTGGCCTTTGAAATCAAAAATGGGCTCGCGAAAGTCACCGAGGCCAGGATCACCCGCGGAGCGAACGAGATCCTCGCGACGGTGGATGCCAGGCTGGCGGAGGATGTGATGAAGTCACCATGGACGGCAAAATTGACCGCCAGGATCGCCGACATCACCCAAATACTGGACAAACCGCCGCCTGCGAAGGGTGTCATCGAATTGAAGGCGGACGCAGAAGGCACCGGCGCGACACCGACGAAGGCCGTCGCGCATGTGGATGGCTCCGGGCTGGGCTTCCAGAGTTACAAGCTGCCGAAGCTGGCCGTGGATGTGTCCATGGACGGCAAAGAGGCGAAGGTGAGCGTGCCCGCGCTGATGCTCGGGGAGGGCAATCGCATCGACCTGAACGCGGCGATGCTCATGGAGGACGCGATGCCCGTCACCGCTGATTGGAGCATCCAGGTCAACGATCCGGCGCTGCTGATGAAAACCGTGAATCTGCCGCCGCTGACACAACCTGTGAGCGCGAAGCTCGGCATGAGCGGCAAGGCGGCGCTCAAGGCCGATGATCCGATGAACGCGGATGCCACGCTGCGGCTTGAAATCAAGGAGGGCCGGTTTGGCGGCGCGCCGCTGCCTTCGGTCGAAGTGCGGGCCGCCGTGGCGAAGGGCGAGGCGACGCTGCAAGGCTGCCGCGTGGTCGTGGACGAAAGAAATCACCTCGATCTGAAAGGCAAGGCGGTCTTGAAATCCCCGTGGGCCTTCGGAGTGAACGGCGTGGTGGACTTGCCCGGGCTGAAAGCGCTCAACCCCTTGCTGGCGGCGCTCAAAGCCCCCGCGATGGAAGGCGGCGGCATCCAGATGAACCTCGACGTGAAGGGAGACGCGGGTCCGTGGCGCGGCGAAGGCATCGTTTCCTTGCGGGCGGCGAAGGTGAAGGTCGCGGGCATGCCGGAACCTGCGGATGCGGAGTTGAAGACCTCCTTCGCTGGCACCACCGCCACGATTGAAACCCTGCGGGTGGTGCTGGGACCATGGAAGTTGCTCACCGCAGGCGCGGTGACGGACAAACGCGCGGATTTGAGCGAGCTGAGCTTCTGGCAGAAGGAGCGCCAGTTGATGAGCGGTCATGCGCGCGCCGCTTTCGATTTGAGCGCGCTGGATGTGCTCTTGACCGCCCAAGATTTGCCGGTGAGCGAAGTCGCGGCCGCCGCAGGCGTGAAAAAAGTGCCGCTGGCGGTTTTGAACGCGAAGATCGCGGTGCGCGGCCTGGAGGATGCGAGCATCATGGTGAATCTCAAAGACGTGAAAGCTCCCGGCGTGCCGAAGTCGTTCCAACCGGCGAATGTGGATGTCTCGACCGTTTTGAAAGGCGGGAAGCTCGCGCTGGACGTGAAGGTGGACCAGAAGCCGCTGCAACCGCTGGTGGTGAAGGCGGAGACGCCTGTCGTGGTGGCTGATTTGATGAAGAAGCCGGATCTGGCACTGAACCTGCCGCTGAAGGCCACGCTGGAGCTGAAGGAGAGCGACCTGGGTTTCGTGCGCGAGTTCGCGCCGGAGATGATCAAGTCAGTGCCCGCGAAGCTGCGGCTGGATGCGAAGGTGACCGGCACGGTGAAGGCTCCGCTGATCGACTCGGCGCTCGATCTCGACGCGCCGGAGGTGGTCTTCACCAGCGCGGACATGCCGAGCGTGCGTGATGTGAGGGTGCGCGTGCGCACGCATGACCGCAAAGCGCTGCTGGAGGACATTTCGGTGATGCTGGCGGGCGGGCATGTGAAGCTCGGCGGCAGCATCGACGCGGCGCAGGCCGACAATCCCCGGTTTGATCTCAAAGTCACCGCGCGTGAGGCGCTGGTGTTCCGCAATCCGACCTCCAGCCTGCGGGCGAACGCGGACGTGGCCTGCGCCGGCGGCCTGAAGGCGGCGAAAGTGAGCGGAGTCGTCGAGGCGGTGCGCGGCCGCATTTTCCAAGAGGTCAATCTGCTGCCAAACGTGATGAGCGTGGTCAAACAGAGCGAGCCGCTGCCACCGCCGCCACCTTCGACCTCGAAGGTGAGCCAGAAGCTCGAACTGCCGCCGCTTTTGAAGGACTGGACCTTTGACCTGAAGGTGCGCACGCGTGATCCGGTGCTGCTCGCGGGCAACCTGGTGAACGGCGCGATCTCGGCGGACATCGCGCTCGGCGGCACCGGCGCGAAGCCGCGCCTCACCGGCTTCGCCAACGTGGACCGCCTGCTGCTGAAGCTGCCGTTCAGCCTGCTGAAGATCACTAAGGGAGTGGTGGCGATGAATCCGGACAACCCCTTCGCCCCGAAGCTCGACGTGCGCGGCGAGTCACGCATCGGCAGCAATGACATCACTCTCTATGTCTATGGCGACGCCACGAATCCGAAGACACGTTTCACCAGCACACCGCCGCTGAGCGAGGCGGACATCGTCACCCTCATCGGCACGGGCATGACGCTCGGCGGCGACAACTCGCAGATGGCCAGCGAGGCGATGACACGCGCCGCCTTCCTCGTCATCTCGGAAACGTGGCGGAAGATGTTCAACAAGGAGAAGAAAGTCAGCGACGAGCCACCCAAGCTGCACATGACCTTCAATCCCAGCGGCGGCGACCGCGCGAATGACTCCATGCAGGCCATGTATGAGGTGACTCCGAAGGTGCGCTTCACCGGGCGCTTCATGCAGAGCGGGCGCATGAAGGCGCTGCTGGGCTATGTGCTGCGTTTTGGCAAGGCGGCCAGGGCGATGGACGAGGAGGGCGGGACGAGCAAGCCATGACGAATGACAAATCCAGAATCATGAGCGGGCGCCGATGCATCCTGGCCGCGGTCGGGATGATGCTGGGCGCGCTGCACGCGCACGAGGTGACTCATTCCGGCACGGCCGTGCAGGTGAAGGGCGTGACGGAGGCGCAGTGGAGGACGCTCGAAGGCATGTTGAAGGATCAACTGACCCTCAGCGGCAATCCGGCCGCCACGGAGCCGCTGGCGGACGACCTCGCCTTCTTCACGCGGCAGCAGCTCATCCGTGAAGGCTGGCCGGATGCCGAGGTCGGCTGGAGGCTGGCGAAGAACGCCATCGAACTCGAGGTGAAGCCGGGCAAGTCCATCCGCGTCGGCCATGTGAAAATGAGCGGCAACACCGTGCTGCCGGAGGACGAGCTGCGGAAGTATTTGATGAAACCCACGCTGGAGCGCCCCGAGGTGGATCAGAAACTGCCGCAGTGGGTCGAGGCTGATCTGCAACAGGGCGCCGGACTCGTGCAGCGCCGCCTCCGCGCGGAGGGCTATCTGAACGCGGCCACCACGCTGCTGCCCGCGCCGCAGGCCGGTTCTGATTTGCGCCGCGACCTCACGCTGGAAATCAATCCGGGGCCGAAATTTGTCTTCGGCCGCGCCTCGCTCGGCGGAGCGCCTTCTGAATTGGAGAAACAGACGCAGGAGCTCATGACGGAGCATGCCGGGACTCCCTTCAACGAGGCGCGCGTGCAGCAGATCGAGCAGAGGCTGCGCTCCCTCTGCATGGATCATGGCTGGCTGAATGCGCAGATCGAGGCGAAGTATGCGCTGGGGGAGGCGGGCGGCGCCGTGGACGTGGTCTTCAACATCAAGCCGGGTGATCGTGTGCGCATCAGCCGCATCACGACGCATCCGGGATTCACACGCGGCGCCACGCGCGTGCTGCGGGCGAAGTTCAAGCCGCTGACCGGGCGGCTATACGAGGCGGAGGACGTGGACTTCTTTTTCAAGCGGACGCTGGACACCGGCATGTTCGCGCTGCTGGACACGGAGGTGCTCCCGGCAGGTGAAAATCCCGCGCTGGGGGAGCTGCACATCACCGGCGAGGAGACAAAGCCGGTCACGCTGGGTTTCGAGCTCGGTTTCGACACCTTCCTCGGCGCTCAGGCCGGCGTGACTTACAAGAACACCAACTGGCGCGACAGCGGCAACACGCTGGCCGCCGAACTGAGCTACAGCATGGCGGGACCGGTCGGATTCGTGAGCCATACCAATCCGGCGTTGATGGGATCATCCCACGCGCTGACATCGCGCCTGGCGCTGGAGCAGTTCAAGCTGTTCGAATATGACCGCATCGGCACCACGCTGGGCTTTGACCTGGCAAGGCGTGTCAGCGGGCATCTGAGTTACAGTCTTTTTCTGAGTTCCTCCGCCAACACCCTGAGCACCAAGAAGCTGACCAAGGCCGAGACTGGCCCAGCCGACTACACCTTGGAAAGCCTGGGGGTGAGCCTGTTCTATGACCACCGCGACAACCCGATCCTGCCCAAAAAAGGCTGGTTCATCTCCGCAAGGCTGGAGACAACGACCAGTCTGCTGGGAGGGAATGTGAGCTTCGCGCGCTCCGATCTGCGCGGAGCCTGGTACCGGCCGATCACGAAAAAATTCCGCTTCGCCGCAGGCGCGGCGCTCTCGAACATCATGGGAGTGAAGGCGCAGGACGTGCCCATCGACGCGCGTGTCTTCAACGGCGGCCCGAACAGCGTGCGCAGCTTCGCCCAGCGCGAGCTGGGGCCTGTCACGCCGGGAGGCACTCCGCTCGGTGGCACATCCGCTTTGTTCGCGAGCGCCGAATTCTCGTATGAGATCATGCCGAACTTCGAATTCGCCATTTTCGCCGACGTGGGAAGCCTCGGACGCGGAGCCACATCGTCCCCGTTTGATTACTCGCCGGACTTCAGGCAGGCGGTGGGCGCCGGGCTGCGCTATCACCTCCCCTTCGGCCCGGTCCGTATCGACTACGGCCACAACCCCAGCCCCCGTGTTGGCGAGGGCAGCGGCATGCTGCATGTGACGGTCGGTTTCGCCTTTTGACATGGGAAGGCCGATTTTGTGCGTGCAACGGAGGAGTGGAGGCGTTTTGCTCTGAGCTGTCATTACCTCCGCCATGCGTCTGTCTCCGGTTTTTCTCCTTCTTGTCCTGCTGAACTCCGCGTCTGCCGGGCCTGTCACATTGTTCGACGGCAGGACGCTCGACGGCTGGGAAGGCGACACCAAGGTCTGGCGCGTGGAAAACGGCGTGATCACCGGTGGCTCGCTGGGGGGGAATCCGCAAAACGAATTCCTGGCCACGAAGAAGGCATACCGGAATTTCATCCTGCGGCTCGAATACAAGCTGGAAGGCACGGAAGGTTTCGTGAACGGCGGCGTGCAGTTCCGCAGCGTGCGCATCCCGCGGCCGCCGAACGAGATGAGCGGCTACCAGGCGGACATCGGCGCGGGTTTCTCAGGCTGTCTTTATGATGAGTCGCGCCGCAAGAAGATGCTGGAGCAGCCCGCGAAGGAGCTGATCGAAAAGGCGGAGAAACCCGGTGAGTGGAACCGGTACCTGATCCGCGCCGAGGAGCAGCGCATCCGCATCACCGTCAATGGCGTGCGCACGGTTGATTACACGGAGCGCGAGCCGGGCATCGGCCTGAAAGGCCTCATCGCTCTGCAAATCCACGGCAAGTGCAAGGCGCGCATCTCCTTCCGCAACATCACCATCGAGGAGCTGCCGGACGCGATGGTGCCGGACGAAAAGGATGTGCTCAACCGCTTTGGCGACCCGGATGGGAGCGCGGCCGCACGCGCGGCTTTCAACGACGGGAAGTTCATGCTGAAGGCAAATGAGGTCATCGTGATGGCGGGACAGGAGAATCTGGTGCGCGACCAAAAAGCAGGGGAGCTGGAGTCGGTACTCGGCACCGCCTTCGCGGAGAAGCAGCCGCGTTTCCGCTCCATGGCCTGGGAGGGCGACACGGTGTATGAACAGTGGCGCGACCTGAACTTCGGCGACTGGAAGTCGCAGCTCGGCGCGGCGGGCGCGAGCATGGTGATCGCTCAATTCGGCCAGGTGGAGTCTTTTGACGGCGCGAAACGCATCCCGGAGTTCAAATCGGCCTATCACCGGCTGCTGGACCAGTTCAGCGCGCAGACGCCGCGGCTGGTGCTGGTTTCGCCGATGCCGTTTGAGAAACCGCTGGCATCTCATGCGCCGGAGTTGCGGCTCAGGAACGCGGACGTGAAGCAGTATGCGGAGGCGGTGCGGGAGGTGGCACGGCAGCGCGGGGCGATCTACGTCGATCTGTTCACACCGCTGTCCGGTCGCGGCGCGAACCAGCCGCGCCTCACCGACGACGGCCTGCACCTGAATGCGGAGGGGCTGCGCGTGGTGGCGCGGGAGATCGCGCAACAACTCGGCGCGTCCACGAGCGACGCTGACGACCTCACGAGGCTGCGTGAGACCATCGTCGATAAAAACCGCCTGTGGTTCGACTGCTGGCGCCCCGCGAACTGGTCCTTTGTGTATGGCGACCGCGTGACGCAGATGTTTGGCAAGCCCGCGCAGGACGCGCCGTCGCTGCGGGAGAGCTTCGAGGCGCGCAAGCCGATGATCGCCAGGCTGGACGCGCGCATTCACACGCTGGCGAAGGGCGGGGCGGTGAAGGCCGGGCCGGCGCCGGAGCCGGAGCCGAAAGTGGTGACGGAGACCGTGCTCACGCCGGAGCAGCAGATGGCCGCGCTCACCGTCGCCGAAGGCTATGAGTTGAATCTTTTCGCCTCGGAAAAAGAAGGCGTGGCGAAGCCGGTGCAGTTCTCGTGGGACGAACGCGGCCGCCTGTATGTGGCCTGCTCGCCGACGTATCCGCAGACGATGCCGGGCATCAAGCCCTCCGACTTCATCCTCGTGCTCGAAGACACGAACGGGGACGGCAAGGCGGACAAATCGACGCGCTTCGCGGAAGGTCTGACAATGGTGCAGGGCGTCGAACCGGGCGCGGGCGGTGTTTATGTGTGTGACTTCGACCAGATCGTGCATTTGAAGGACACCAATGGCGACGGCAAGGCGGATGAGAAGACCGTGCTGTTCTCCGGCTTCGGCATCGGTGACACGCACCAGCTCGCGAACTCAATCTGCCACGGCCCCGATGGTGCGCTGTGGTTCACGCAGGGTTTGCATGCCTTCTCGCGCGTGGAGACGGCCCATGGGCTCGCACGGCTCGAAAAAGCGGGCGTGTGGAAGCTGGATCCGCGTACGCAGAAAATGGAGGCCTACTTCAACGGCGGCAAGGCGGGCCACAACTGCTGGGGCGTGGCGTTTGACGATCATCTGCAGGTGTTTCACAAAAGCGGCGACCGGCCGGTGGGCTACTACAGCGTGCCTGGCCTCGTGGCGCTGGCTGATCCTGACGAGTATCATCCGACGGGCGCGTTGTTCGACACGAACCCGAAGACGAACAGCCTCGAATTCATCGGCACCAAGGCACTGCCGGACGCCATCCAGGGCTGCGCGTTGATCGGCGGCTATTTTGGCAATGTGGTCGAGCTGCACCGGCTCGAAGACGATGGCTCCGGCTTCAAGAGCACGCAGTTGCCGAAGCTGGTGAAGTCGGGCGACGCGTCATTTCGCCCGGTGGACGTGAGCATCGGCCCGGATGGCGCGATGTACCTCTGCGACTGGTTCAATCCGGTGATCGGCCATTATCAGGCCAGCTACGCCGACCCGCGTCGCGACCGCGCGCATGGCCGCATCTGGCGCATCACGGCCAAAGGCCGCCCCCTGGTGAAACAACCGGCGCTGGCGGACATGAAACCGGCGGAATTGCTCGAACAGCTCAAGTCGCCCGAACGCTGGACGCGTCAGCAGGCGAAGCGGCTGCTGTTTGATCTGCCTGCGGATGATGTTTTGCCTGCGGCGGAGACATTCATCGCGAAAAACGATGATGAGCGCGTGTTGATGGAGGTCTGCGGCGTGTTTGAATCACATGAGGCGACGAATGCCGCGCTGGTGAGGCGCCTTCTCGCTGCCAAGGACGCCGGTGTTCGCGCCTACGGCGCCCGCGCGGCCGGGAAACTGCCGGAGGCGCTGGAACTGCTCGCATTCGCAGTGCGCGACGAGAATCCGCGTGTGCGCCTGGAGGCCGTGGTCGCGTGCGCGCATGTCGCGAAGCCGGAAGCAGCGGAGGTCGCCGTGCTCGCGCTCGACAAGCCGGCCGACAGGTTCATCGACTACGCGCTGAAACAAGTCGTGAAGAGTCTGAAGCCGCAGATCACTCCGGTGCTGAAGCAGATGACCTTTGGCGGCAACGCGCAGCATGCGGCTTATGTGAGGAAGATCGCCAGCGCCGCCGCGGTGATCGAGCATCCGGGGAAGAAGGTGTATGACGCGCTGTGCCTGAACTGCCACCAGCCCGAGGGCAAGGGCCTTCCCGGCATCTATCCTTCCATCGTCGGCAGCGACTGGGCCGGTGGTGATCCGCAGCGGCTCATCAAGATGCTGCTGCACGGTCTCAACGGCCCGATTCGCGTGAACAACGAGGAGTTCAAACAGCTCGCGCCGCTGCCGATGCCGCCGATGGGACTCGACGACCAGCAGATCGCCGACGTGCTCAGCTACGTGCGCGCCAACTTTGGCAACAAGGCCGCGCCTGTGAAACCTGATCAAGTGAAGGTGGTGCGCGCCGCCACGGCGGATCGTGCCACGTTCTGGACGCAGGACGATTTGACAAAGTAGAGCGGTTCACCCGCCCGCTTTCCTCGCCCGGCCACCGATCACGGTCTGAAAACTGCCCCACAGCACCAGCACCGCGCCAATGGCTTGCGACGCGCTGAACGGCTCCGCGAAAAGGCCGATGCTGCACAGTGTGATGAGCAGCGGCACGAGCACCTGAAAAGCGCCGCCGGCGGCGACGGAGAGAAAGCGGAACCCCTCCGTCATCGCGAGCTGCCCGAACGTCGCGCATGTCGCCGCCGCCGTCAGCAGTCCGACATCCGCCCAGCCCAGCGGAGTGAAATCTGCCAGCGCCACCGGCAGGCCGAGCAGCAGGCCGTACACGCATTGCGAGGCGAAGATCGTCGCGCTGCTTTCCGTGCGCGTGAGCTGGCGGATCACGACCACGACGGCCGCCGCCATCAACGAACCCGCGAGGGCGGTCATCTCATGCCTGCCAAAGACCGCCAGTGTTCCAGGCGCCATGCCGGTGAGCAAGGCCAGTCCGCAGATCGCGAACAGGATGCCGCCGAGTTTCATCCGACCGAGGCGCTCATGCAGGACAAACGCGGCCATGATCGCGGAGAACACGGTCCAGGTGTTGCCGATCAGCGTGGCCTTCCCCGCGCCGAGCGGGCCGATGGTGACGTAATACGCCGCCGTGCCCAGGGCGCCGAGCACGCCGCGTGAGGCCAGCAGCCAGTTTTGAAACGAGCTGCGCAGCTTCAGCGTGCCCGACGGCGCGAACAGCACGATGGTGATGAGCAGCCCCAGGCCCGCGCGGAAGGTCAGTGCCATCCACGGATCCACATGGCGTGCGGTCGCGAGCACTTTGAGCAGAAGCGCGTTGCCGGTGAAGCAGGTGAGGGAGACGAGCATCCACAGCGTGCCGCGCCGTGGATGATGCTGGAGTCCGGTGGTGTGGGTGCTCATGGGGGCAGCGGTTTGAGGGCTGCCTTCTGACATCATGTCTGATTGTGTTTTGAAATGATGGTCGCGCTTCGCGCAGGCTCCTCAAACCGGAGGTTCAGGCATGCCGGATTGCACGCACCGCCGTCATGGCGTCGCGAATCACAATCCAGACGGCAGGTTTGAGGTTCATCAGACGTGCGCAGAGTGGTCGGGAAACGCGGAAACGCCAGCGCGATTCCATGCGTGATGCATTTCCCTGCCTGTCCTGATGAAAGGGAGGCTTTCCGCGCAACCTCGTTCCTCCGGAAGTTCATCTGGCCGGTTCTCACATGCAGCGTCGCTGGAGCGGCCGCATCCTGACGCGGATGGGAAGGCGGGGCTTTCCGGAGCGCTGAAATCTCGCAAACGGCGATCCAGGCGCGACTGGAAGCTCCGCCAGCACTGCACCGCTCGGGCGCGGAAGCCGGCAGGCGTGATGTTCAAGGTGCGCAGGCAGTCGCGATGGTCCCAGGCAACGACGCAGGTGGTGCCGAAGTGGATGAGCTGGAACTGCCAGCGCCAAAGGCGTTGCATCGCGGGCGTGAGTGTCTTCAAACGCTCGAACAGGAAATCGCGCTGGAACGAGAGATGGCCCATCTCATCCCGCAGCAGCTTTCTAGAGACGGTTTGCACCACCGGATCGCTGCAACGCAGGGCGAGCAGGCCGAAATAAACCTCGGCGATGAGTTCGGCGGTGAGGAGCACCTGGATGTTGAACTCCAGATTCACCAGATCGCGCAACCAGCGGAAGATGGAGTTCGTCCACTGCTTCCGCAGCAGCGTGCCGCGCAGATGTGTGACCGTGCGTGCCAGCAACGCGGCGTGGCTCTGCTCCTCGGCGACGAACAGATCGACGGCACGTTGGTAGCCCTTCAAATTCTCCAGAGCGGCGATGCTGCGTGTGTAGCGGCGCAAACGCGTGCCGCCGCCGCTTTCTCCGAGCTGGAAGATGGCGAGTGATTCTGCCAGCGGGATGCGAACTTCATCCGGCGACGCGCATGGAGCATCGGGGAGTTGCAGTTCGTGATTGAGGCGTGTGTTTGTCTCGAAGTGATCGATCCAATGTTGTGTGTTCATGGGTTTATTCTCGGTTGTTCAGGCGGCTTGCAGCATGGTGCGGAGAAATTCGTGGGCGGGGGCGCAGCGCAGCTCGGCGGCGATCTGGCGGAGGCGTTGCATCACAGCGTCCACCGTTTCATCGAGCGTGGAGGTGCCGGCGGTGACGCCGACGTTGCGTGCGTCGATGAACCATTCGAGATCGAGTTCTTCCGGGCGTTCGATTTGCAGCGTGCGCAGGCCGTGCACGGCGGCTTTTCGGGCGAGCTGGCGCGTGTTGTTGCTGTTCCGGCCGCCGATGACGACGATGTGGTCGCATTCGCGGATCAAATCATCGAGCGCGAGCTGCCGCTGCTTCGTCGGATGACAGACCGTGTCGATGAAACGCACCTCGGAGGTGTTGTGGTGACGCTTGATCGCCGCGACGAGCTTCAAAACCGTTTCAACCGGCTGTGTCGTCTGCGAAACGACACCGAGACGAGGATGCGGAGGAATTTGTGCGATGTCGGATTCATCGAGCACGACGACTGCCTGTGGGAAATCGCCGATGAGGCCGCGCACCTCGACATGCTGGCGCTGGCCGAGGACAACCGGCTGATAACCATCGCTGACGAGTGTGGCGAGCGCGTGATGCGCTTTTTTGACGAGCGGGCAGGTGGTGTCGATGACGACATGACCGGCGTTTTTCCAGGATCGCCGATGCGAATCGGAGGCACCGTGTGCGGTGATGGCGACTTGAGGCGTCTGGGCGCTGTTCAAATCGTCGAGATCGCCACGTTGGGCGCCGACAGCGGCGAGATGGCGGTCAACGAGCGGATTGTGGACGAGCTGGCCGAGGATGGTCAGCGGTGCGCGTTGTGCGGCGGCGTGCGTGGCACGCAGGGCGTCGCGGACGCCGAAGCACATGCCGTGATGTTGGGCGAGGATGATGTTCATGATGTAGTTCTAGGTTCGTGGTTCTGAGTTATTGGTTGCGTTGACTTTGTGCGGCAAAGTGAGTGGGCAAAATGAAGGGAGATCAGGTCTGCTGCGCGGCTTTGACGATCTCGCCGAGCACCTCGACGTAGTTCTTGAAGGCTTTGCGGCCGGCGGCGGTGAGTTCGTAGCTGGTGCGCGGGCGTGTGCCGGATTCATCGCGCGCTTCCTTGATGTAGCCAGCAGTGCCGAGCGTGCGCAGGTGGGTGATGAGGTTGCCGTCGCTCATGCCGAGTTCGTTTTTGAGATCCTGGAAGGCCCATTCGCCCCGCGTGGAGAGCAGCGTCATGATGGAGAGACGGCTCTTTTCGTGGATGAGCTTGTCGAT
>JAEUHJ010000081.1 GCA_016795375.1 Verrucomicrobiaceae bacterium | reverse complement strand
ACAAAGTCATCAAAACCATCCGCCTGAGCGAAAAAGCCACGCTGCTCGGCGAGAAGAACAACGAGTATGTCTTCTCCGTCGATGTCGAGGCCACCAAGATCGACATCAAGCAGGCCGTCGAGAAACTCCTCGGCAAGAAAGTCACCGCCGTCCGCACCGCGAACTACGATGGCAAGGCCCGTCGTGAGCGCCGTGCCGACTACGGCCGCACCAATCACTGGAAGAAGGCCATCGTCCGCCTCAAGCAGGGCGAAAAGCTCGATCTCGCATAACCAGGACTCTCCGCCCGCAGGCAGCAATCTTTAACTCACCTCACCGTCATGGCGCTGAAAACATTCAAGCCCACCACGCCCACCAACCGCTACAAAGAGTGGAACTCGTTCGACGAGATCACCAAGCACTCGCCGGAGAAAAGCCTCACCGTGGCTCTCCGCAAATCAGGTGGCCGCAACAACACTGGCCGTATCACCACCCGTCACATCGGCGGTGGTCACGTCCAGCGTTACCGTCTCATTGACTTCAAGCGTGTGCGTCGTGACGAGGCCGCGAAGGTCGTCGGCATCGAATACGATCCGAACCGCTCCGCCCGCATCGCCCTGGTGGAGTACAAGGACGGCCAGCGCGCCTACATCCTCGCCCCGAACCAGCTCGCAGTCGGCTCCTCCGTCATGGCCGGTGAGAAAGCCGCGCCGGAAGTCGGCAACGCCCTGCCACTGCGCAAAATCCCGCTTGGTACTTTCATCCACAACATCGAGCTGACCCCTGGTCGCGGCGGTGTCGTCGCCCGCGCCGCCGGCCAGGCCGCCGTGCTCTCCAACCGTGAGGGTAACTTCGCCCTCGTGCGCATGCCTTCCGGTGAAATCCGCAAAATACTCGCCGACTGCTACGCCACCATCGGCCAGGTCGGCAACGTGGAGCACATGAACGTCGTCAGCGCCAAGGCCGGTCGCACTCGCTGGCAGGGCACCCGCCCGACCGTTCGCGGCATGTGCATGAACCCCATCGACCACCCGAACGGCGGTGGTGAAGGCCGCTCCAAGTCCGGTGGTGGCCGCCAGCACCTTCTCAGCCCTTGGGGCCACGCGAAGGGCGAGAAGACCCGCCAGCCGAAGAAGGCCACTGGCAAGCTCATCGTGCAGTCCCGTCACGCGAAGAAGTAAACCACTCCTCACTCACGTTTTCCCATGCCTCGTTCCCTCAAAAAAGGCCCCTTCGTCCAGCAAGCCCTCCTCGAAAAGGTGGACAAGCTCAACGACGCCAAGCAGAAGCGCCCTATCAAGACCTGGGCCCGCTCCTCCATGGTCACCCCTGACCTCGTCGGCCACACCTTCCTCGTTCACAACGGCAAGGACTTCGTCTCCGTGTATGTGACCGAGAACATGGTCGGCCACCGCCTCGGCGAATTCGCCCTGACCCGCATCTTCAAGTCCCACGGCGCCGTCACCGTCAAGGCCGCCAAGTAATCGTCCTCGTTTTCGTTCTCCAGTTCGCCCTCGATCATGCCGCTCCGCTACACAACCCGCTCCCTTTGCTCCCTGCTCCTCGCAGCGGGCATCGTCGGCCTGCGTGCGGATGACAAGCTGGAAAACCAGGAGCTGCTGCTCTCCCTCCAGGTCGCCGCCGCGAAAGTGCAGGCGCTTGAGGCCGCCGCCGCCGCGTCGAAGGACAAGGGCGACGCCCTCGCCCAGAGCGCCGCGGCCGCCAACGCCGAGAGCAATGAGCTCAAGGAACGCTACGAGAAATTGCGCGGCCTCCTGGACGGCCTCGGCCTCAGCGCCATCGAAACATCCAGGGACCAGACTCAGGAGCGCCTGCTCTCCGCCCTCAGCGACATGCGCATTCTCAAAGAGCAGCGTGACGCCCTCGCCGAATCGCTGATCGAAATGGCCGAGTCCAGCATGGCGCTGATGAAGGCCGCGCCGAACGCCGACCCCGCCGCTGCGGACCGTGTGAACAAAGCCATCACCAAGGCTGATGCCGTGCTCGTCAAGGCCGGCGGTGGCCAGGATGCCGGCACCGCGACGCCAGGTGACCTGCAAAACGCCCGTGTGGTCAGCCTGAAGGCCGATCTCGGCATCGCCGTGCTTTCCATCGGTGCTAAAGACGGCGTCAAACCTGGTATGCCGTTTGAAATTTTCCGCGAGGACAAGCCCGTCGCCAAAGTCCTCGTCACCGAAGTCCGCAACTCCGTCTGCGGAGCCGTGGTGCAGGAACTCGCCAGCGCCAGCGACCCCGTCCGTGTCGGCGATCGTGGCCGCGTCGATCTCTCCAAATCTCTTTAAACCAAGAAGCCCAGAACCCTCCGCTTTATGTCCGTCCGCTCCGTCCTCAAATACGCCAGGATCTCCTCGCAGAAAGCCCGTCAGGTCACGCGCGCCATCACCGGCATGCCCGTTTCCCAGGCGCTCAGCGTTCTTGACTTCACCCCGAAGAAGGCCGCTTTCCTCGTCGGCAAGACGCTGCGTTCCGCCATCGCCAACGCCGAGAACAACCACGATCAGGACGCCTCCGAGTTCATCGTTGAATCCGCCATCGCCACTCCCGGCCCGGCGCTCGCCCGCATCATGCCCCGCGCCCGTGGCTCAGCCGCCCCGATCAAGAAGCGTATGACGCACATCACCGTCATCATCGGCGCGCCGAAGACCGCCGAACCCAAGACTGAAGGCGAGAAGAAAGCGCCGAAGTCCGCCCGCCGCAGCGCTCCGGCAAAGAAGAAAGCCGCCAAAGCCAAGGCTGAGAAAGCATCTGAATAACCGCAACGCCACCGAACCGCACCTCATCACCTTATGGGACAGAAAGTAAATCCTATCGGCTTCCGCCTCGCAGTTTCCAAAGACTGGCGCTCCAAGTGGTATGCACCTGAGAAGGAATATGCCGACTCGCTGCACAGCGACCTCGCCATCCGCGCCTACCTCAAGGAAAAACTCATGCAGGCAGCCATTGCCAAGATCGTCATCGAACGCGCCTGGAACCAGGTGCGCGTGACACTGCACACCGCCCGCCCCGGCCTCGTCATCGGTCGCAAAGGCCAGGAAATCGAGGTGATGAGCCAGAAAATCTCAGAGATGTGCGGCGGCAAGCAGGTGAAGATCGACATCTTCGAGATCAAGCAGCCGGAACTCGACGCCCAACTCGTCGCCGAGGCCGTCGCCGTCCAGCTTGAGCGCCGTATCTCCTTCCGACGCGCCATGAAACGCTCCGTGCAGACCGCCATGGACATGGGTGCCGACGGCATCCGTCTCCGTTGCGCCGGTCGCCTCGGTGGTGCTGACATCGCCCGCGCTGAATGGTACCGCCAGGGCAAGGTGCCGCTCCAGACCTTGCGTATTCCGATTGACTACGGCTTCGCCGAGGCCAAGACCGTGTACGGCATCATTGGCGTGAAGTGCTGGCTCAACCGTGGCAACGCACCGGAATCCGGCGTCTCCCGCCCCGGTGGTGAACGCCGCCCACGCCGTGAAGGCGACCGTCGTCCTGGTGGTCCCGGCCCGCGTGGTGGTGATCGAGGCCGCGGCCCCGCGCCCGCTCCTGCCGCGTAATCATCCGTCCTTCGTCATTCCTACCTTCGTCATTTCCAGCTTATGGCACTCCTTCCCAGCAGAGTTAAATATCGCAAATCGCAGCGCGGCAACCGCGGCGGCAACGCAACCAGCGGCAACAAGCTCGACTTCGGTGAGTTCGGACTCCAGACGCTTGAGCGCGGCTGGGTGAAGAACATCCACATCGAGGCCTGCCGCGTCGCCATCACCCGCTTTCTGAAGCGCAAGGGCAAGGTCTTCTGCCGCATCTTCCCTCACAAGCCCGTCACCCAGCGCCCGCCGGAAGTCCGAATGGGCAAAGGCAAAGGTGCCCCCGAATTCTGGGTCGCCGTCGTCCTCCCCGGCCACATGCTCTTTGAAATCTCCGGCGTCAACGAGGCCACCGCCCGTGAGGCCTGCCGCCTCGCTGCCACGAAGCTCGGCATCCGCTGCCGCTTCGTCAGCCGCGAAAGCATGCACAAATAACACCGCGCCCCGAGAACCGAGACCTGTTTATGAAAATCAAAGAACTCCGTGAATCCACCGTGGAAGAGCTCTCCGCACGCCGCCGCGAACTGCGGCAGGAGGCGCTGAACCTGCGCATCCAGCAGAGCACCGGCGGCGGCCAGCTAGAAAATCCCGCGCGCCTCACCCACATCCGCAAGGAGATCGCCCGCATCGAAACCATCATCACCGAGCGCGCCCGTGCCGCCGCCGCCAAGAAGGCCGCGTAACCCAAGAAGCAATCATTTATCCCCATGAGCGAGACCGCAGCAGCCCCAGAGAAGAAAGCCGTGCGCAAGACGCGCGTCGGCGTCGTGGTGTCCGACAAGATGACGAAGACCATCGTCGTCGAGGTCGAGCGCCGCGTCCCGCACCCGCAGTTCAAGAAGATCGTGCGCAAGACCTCCAAATTCTACGCCCACGACGAGAAGGAGCAGGCCAAGGAAGGGGACAAGGTGCTCATCGCCGAAACCCGCCCCCTCTCCAAGCTCAAGCGCTGGGAGCTCTTGGAAGTGCAGAAGCACTAATTTCCCGCCTGACGACACGAACCCCTCACAGGAGACACCGCTTATGTTGCAAATGGAATCCTCAATCCCGGTGGCAGACAACACCGGCGCCCGCGTGGCCGAGATGATCGGCGTGCTCGGCAAGAAAAACACCCGCTTCGCCTATGTCGGCGACATCATCACCGCCCACGTCCGCGAGTCCACCCCGACCGCCGCCGTCAAGAAGGGCGAGGTCGTC
>JAEUHJ010000065.1 GCA_016795375.1 Verrucomicrobiaceae bacterium | reverse complement strand
CCGAAATCCCTCTGGAGCCGCAACAATGGCGCGGAGCCCGTCCGCCTCATCGCCACCCAGGATGAGAAGGAGGAATCCGACATGATCGCGAAGGAGGTCGAGGGCGCACGATTCGCCAGCAACCAGCCGTGGGAGGATTTTGCCGTGCTGTTCCGCACGAATGACCAGTCGCGCGTGCTGGAGCAGGCTTTCCGCCAGCGGAAAATACCCTATCGCGTCGTCGGCGCGCGCAGCTTCTTCGACCGCCGCGAGGTGAAGGACATCCTCTCGTACCTCACCGTGCTGCACAATCCGCATGACGACATCGCCCTGCTGCGCGTGCTGAACACCCCTGTTCGCGGCATCGGCAGCGCCACCGCCGAGCTGGCGCGCGAACGCAGCATGGAGAAACACCACAGCGTCTGGGTCGCGCTTTGTGACAATGATTTCCTCCGCCAGATTCCGGAGAAGGCCCGTAACGCCATCCGCAACTTCACCGCGCTCATCAGCAAGTACTCCGGGCCGGCGAACACGCAGGGGACGAACCTCGTCCAGATGGCCGAGGCGCTCATTTTGGAGACCGCCTACATGGAGCATCTCAAAAAAGCGGCGAAGGAACCCGAGGACTTCGCCGGCTGGGAAAACGGCATCAAGGAGCTGCTCAACAGCCTCGCAGGATTCGAGCAGCGCAACCGCGTCGAAGGCCTCGGCGGCTTTCTCGATGAAGTCACGCTCAACGACGAGCGTGAAGACAAGGACGACATCGAAAAGAAGAAAGGCGTGTGCTTGATCACGCTGCACGCGTCGAAGGGCCTGGAGTTTCCCGTCGTCTATCTTCCCGGCATCGAGCAGGGCATCCTGCCGCACAAGCGCAGCTTTGACGAGGGCCGCGTCGATGAGGAGCGCCGCCTGTTCTATGTCGGCATCACCCGTGCAAAGCAAAAGCTCACCATCAGCCACACGCGCACGCGCATGAAGTGGGGGCAGAAGCAGACCAGCCAGCCCTCAACCTTCTTGAAGGAGCTGGACCGCAAGCATATCACCGAGCTCGACTACACCCGCCACATGAGCGAGAACGTCAGCATCGAGGAAAACACCAATTTCTTCACCGGCCTGCGGGCGATGCTGTCCCAGGAGTAATGCGGAAGCGGAGGCGCGGAACAACTTCATTCACTTGGTCACGTCGATGTCATGCACCTTCGATGACGGCTTTGCATTCTCGTCCTTGCGCCGGAAAACATGGCCGACATTGAGGCCGAAGTAGGCCAGGCAGTTGATCAGCAGCGCCGTGGCGGCCGCCTCGTCCAGATTGCCGAATATCGGCACATTGTCCGGAATGAACTCCGCCACGCCGAAGCTGATGTTCAGCAGATAGAGCGCCGAGAAGACACCCGAGCCGAGGACCAGAAGATCACGAATGAATTTCATATGAGGAGGGGATGATGACACGCCTACTCTGACTGATCCCCCTCCCCTGCGTCAAAACATCCTTGGAGTCAGATTGGAATCCCCCGCCGATCTCCTGCTCCTGCCTCACCGTGTCTCCGCTGTTGTGTGCAGGCGGGCATTTTCCTGAAACGCAGATTCGCGCGAGGATCACCAAGCGGGGTCGGCGTGAAGGGCGGCGGAAAGATCGAGGACGCGGCTGGCCGGGCGGACGCCAGCCGTCTCAGACGCAGGCAGGAGGCTCTGCATTGCGACGCGGAGCGCGGGGATGACATCCACGCTTTGGCAGCGGATGAGCAGAAGAAACCGCGGCGGGAGGCCGCGCAGGTATATGATGCCGTTTTCGTGCTGCTGGATGATTTCCACGCAGTCGCCACAGCCGGCGCGGCCGCCCAGATCACCTGCGGCCGCGAGCGTGGCGTGGGCGAGAACGAGGATGGCGGTGGACGGAGCACCGCCCTCTCCCACACAGGTGATGAGACGGCCGAAGTCGTCCGCGACAGCGGCTTGATGGACGCCGGGGATGGCTGCCAGGGGTGAGATGTCCACGTTCAGGAGATGGTAGATGCTCACACGGCGGACAGAGCTGCGGTGGGCAGCTCGTCCGGTGAGCCTTCGGCGGCGGTGCGCAGGCGGAACTGGTGAAGCACGGCCTGGGAGATGGCATTGAGCGTGGCGAGGACGTTGCGGCCTCCGCGGGCGTCGGACTCGAAGCTGAGAAAGGGCACGGGGCGGTTGTTGAAGAGGTATTCGAGGTATTCGACGGGAGCGGCGTTGGGCAGATCGCGCTTGTTGTATTGGAGAACGATGGGCAGGCGGTCAAGCGAGCTGCCGTTCATGCGCAGGTTGGCCTCAAGACTCTGCAGGGACTGCAAATTGTCACGCTGGCGGTCCATCTGCGAATCGGCGACGAAGACAACGCCGTCAGCCTGACGCAGCACGAGCTGGAGCGTGGCGTTGTAGGTAACCTGGCCGGGAACGGTGTAGAGGTGGAAGGTGGTTTTGTAACCGGGGAGCGCGTCGGCTTCGACGGAGAGGAAGTCAAAGAACAGTGTGCGATCCTGCGCGGTGGAGAGTGAGACGAGGTCGGAGCAGCCTTTGGGATCGAGCTTGGCGTGAATCTGCTGGAGGTTGGTGGTCTTTCCTCCCAGCGGAGTGCCGCAATAGACGATTTTGAAGCTGATCGTGTGATCGTCGTGGTTGATGCTGGGCATGACGGCGGATGATGCGGGACTCGGATGAGGAATGACGGACAATGCCCAGGAAACGGCATCAGCCAAGCATCCGGGCGAGTTCGCGCGCGATGAGCGTGATCTTGTCGCGCAGCCCGACGGAGGGTTCGTCATCGTGCAGGACGGCGACCGTGGTGCTGCCGGGGAAACAGAAGGTGAGCAGACGGCCGCCGGCGTTCAGCGTGAAGGTTTCCGCGCCGTCGATGCCGATGAGCGGAGCAAGCCCGCGCAACTGGCGGGCGATGTCAGGTGCCTGGCGCTGAAATTCTGTGGCACCAGGCTTTGATGCGTCGGCATGACTGAGCACATGCGAACCATGCAGGCAAACGCAGGAGCTGAGACCGCCCTGGGAGGCGAGCAGCTCGACCACACGTGGCGCGGCGAGGTTTTCCTCGGTTCCGAGCAGAGCGCGGAGCAGAAGCTGGTCGGTCTGGGTGTCCACCGGGGAAAGACCGAGAAAGGAGTGCTTCACCGGGGGCATCCTGGCCGGGGCGGCCGGGGGCTGCACAGGCAGCGGGGCCGGGGAGGTTGCAGGCGCCGCCCCGGAAAAAAGCGGGGCGCCGACAGAGGGAGAGCCGAACAAACTGCTGCTGGCGGGAGTTCTGGCAAACTCCGTGACAGGAGGTGATTCATCCAGCGAGGGAGCGGGCTTGAAAAAACTGGCCGATGGCGCGGCCGGCATGCCCGGCGTTTGCGGCACCGTCTGCGACGGGAAGGATGGAGCGGAGAATTGTCCAAGCAACTCGGCGCTGCTGAGGCCGGTGTCTTGCAGTGCTTTCGCAGCGGACAACCCCGCTTGATGCGCGGCGGAGGCAAAAGGATCCAGAGGCTTCGTCAAAGGAGCCTGCACGGAAGCAGTCTGAAAGGACGGGGAGTTGCCGGGAGGTTGGAAGATGCCCGCAGGCGGCCGTGCCAGGCCGCCAGACTGCATGGCTGGCTCGATCTGAGCAGGCTGCTGCGTGAAACCAAAGGACACAGCACCTCCGAAAGGCTGCGAAAGCGGGGTGGCCGACATGGTCTCCGCAGGTGCCGCCGGAAACTCGGTTTGCTGCGCGAAGGGATTCAAAGCCGCGCCGGACTTGGGCGCGAACAGGGAAGGAGCAGCAGCGGCATCACCCGCTGGAGGCTGCGAGGCGAATGCGGTGAGCGGATGCGGCGAGGCTTGAACTCCCTGCGATGAGAATGCCTGCATCATCGGCGCGGCAAAAGGCGCGTGATTGTCCACCGGATCGACGCGTGCGACCTGCCCCGCAAGCGCGCCAGGCTGGATGACAAGAGCGTTATTGGCAGGAGGGGCCGCCGCCCGGAGGTTTTCCTGCTGTGGCGCAAGTGGAGACGCCGACGGCGCTGACATGGTGGTGAGCGCGTGAAAAACCTCGTTTTGCGGCAGCCTGACCCGGAAGTCACGCTTGGCGGCGGAGAGCGTGTTGCGGAAGCCGACGTCTGAAAGCCCGTCCACAAGCGCTCCGAGTTCGATGATGACATTGCCCGAAGAAATCTGCTCGTTCAGCGTGCTGGCTGGAACGCCGGTGGTGATCCAGGCAGGCACCATGGCCGGATTGAAGCCAAGCTCCTCAACGCTGTAGCCGGCCAGTACCGCCGCAAAACCGAGTTTTGTCACTCCGCCCACCCCGCCTCACGTCGGATGACTGACGGGCGTCGCGGAAGGCGCTGACTGCGGCGCTGCTGCTGGAGCGTGCTCCGGTGCTTTCATCGCCGCGGCAAAGGGGGAATCGAAAGCCATGCCTGGAGGTGCGGCCGCTGGCGCGGGAGTGATGGCGACGCCCTCCGGTGACTTCGCAGTGAAAAGACTGGTGATGGATCCCTGTGGCGACGACGCCTGCTGAGAGGCTGGCGTGAATGAAGAATCCCTGGCCGTTGCCGCGTGAGGCAAAACACCAGGCTGGGCCATGCTAAAAGGAGAGGCCGCAGCCGGAGCAGCCATAGGTTCCCCCGGCATGGCGTGCGTCATGGAAAACGGACTGGCAGGCGGCGCGTCTTGCCTGGTCACGAAAGAACCTGAAGATGCGACTGTCGGCTCCGCCTTGACGGAGAAGATCGAAGGAGTGGCAGGCAGAACAGCCCCATCTGCGGGGAGTGCCTGGCCTGCCACGGCAAAAGGACTCATGGGAAAAGATTGTCCCGCAGGTGCCTCATGTTCTGATTTGGCCGCCACTTGAAACAGCGGCGACGCTGGTGTGGGCGGAGGCTGCACCAAGGCGAAAGGGGAAGCGGGCGGCGTGACCGTTTTCCCTGCTGCCGCCTGCCCTTCACGCGCCTGCACGATCAATCCTGGCAGCTTCGACGATGGCAGCGGCACCATCCGCGGATCCTGGGGGGAAATGGCCGCCTGAAACAGCGCCGGACAGACTCGAAACAATTCAAACACAGGCAACGCCGCCTGACCGCTGCGCAAGACACTGTCCAGAAGCGCGGGAGGGAGCGAAAGAGGCTGTTCCGCCGGAAGCGCCCCGGCACGCACGATCTCGGGCGGGAGCAAGCCGATCACATCCCCGACAGTAAGCGGAGCGTTTGTGGGAGTGGACCCTGCGATGGCAAAAGGTGACATGCCCATCGCCGAATTGATCGGAGGCGCCGAGACCGGCTCCTTGCCTGCTGTTTTAAACAGGGGATCGCCGCCGAATTGAAAAGGAGAGGCTCCGACGGACGCTGGCAATGTGGGTGAGGCTTGCATTTGGGGAAAACTGGGATTCATCGAGCCCGACATGCCTTGCTGAGTTTTCGCGAAGTGTTGCTGACCTGCTTGCGCCGGCTCAGGATGAGCGGCTTCGCGCTGGAACAAACTTCGGAACAGAAAACTCATCGGAGGATGAAGTGACCCGACTCAACGGCAGGATAACAAATCTGTGTGGAAAATCTAGTTTTTATAAGCAAATGCGCCGATATTTAAACTGATTAAGTAACCTTAAATATTGCCACCTGATCGTTCAAGCTATTTTCATGCGATTTTCTGCAACGCCCGCCGCCGCTATGGCCATGGCACCCGGGCAAAAAAAATGATGGCAGCCGCGCACAGCAACCCCGCCTTTCATTGCGCCTCCTGCTGTGCCAGCACGGCCATGCAGTGAATTTGACTCCGTTTGAATTTCCTCTTGCGCAATCGCACAATGAACGCACTATCCCGGCCCGCTCGTCCAGAGCAAACGACCCCTTCGTCTAGCGGTTAGGACACATCCCTTTCACGGATGCGACACGAGTTCGATTCTCGTAGGGGTCGCCACTTCTCCAGCAAAGCTGGAGTCGGCAAGAAGCTCCGCTGGACACCGGCAAACACGCCCGCTAAACGAGCATCATGTCTTCATCAGGCGGCAAACTTTTCATCACCGGCCACAACGGCCTCGTCGGACGCGCTCTCATGCGTTTTTATGCGGACAAACCGCAGTGGCAGGTCATCACCCGCAGCCGCGCGGAACTCGACCTTCGCGACCCGCGTGCCACCGACGCGTTCTTTGAGGCCGAACGGCCTGAGTTCGTGATCCTCGCCGCCGCGAAGGTCGGCGGCATCAAGGCCAGTTACACACAGCCGGTCGATTTCCTGCTCGACAACCTGCAGATCCAAAACGCCGTCCTCTCCGCCGCGCATCGTCACGATGCGAAGAAAGTGCTCTTCCTCGGCAGCACTTGCATCTATCCGAAGGAGGTCGAGATGCCCATCCGCGAGGACAGCCTGCTCACGGGGGCGATGGAGGAGACGAACGCGCCTTACGGCGTCGCCAAAATCGCCGGCATCAAGCTCTGCCAGGGCTACCGTCATCAGCACGGGCGCGACTTCATCTGCGGCATGCCCGCGAACCTCTACGGCCCCTTCGACAACTTCGACCCCGAGCATTCGCATGTGCTGCCGTCCCTGATTCGTCGTTTTCACGAGGCGAAATACACCAACGCGCCTTCCGTCACGCTTTGGGGCAGCGGCACCCCGACACGCGAGTTTCTTTTCGTGGACGACCTGGCCGCCGCCTGCGCATTCCTGCTGGAAAACTACAGCAGCACGGAGATCATCAACATCGGCACCGGTTCCGAGATCAGCATCCGCGAAGCAGCCGGGATGATTCGCGAGATCGTCGGCTATCACGGGGAGATTCAATGGGACACCGCTCAGCCGGACGGCAATCCGCGCCGGCTGCTCGATGTCAGCCGCATGGATAACCTCGGTTGGAAGGCG